>JBKJXQ010000223.1:0-2778 GCA_046716235.1 Chitinophagaceae bacterium | reverse complement strand
GGTCAAATGATCCCGGAAATATTGCTTTTCTCATTTTATAAGATGTAATTAAATCGAACGGACGTTTTATTTAAGGTACTAAATTAAGTTTTTCTATGTGTTTTTATAGCTTCTACCCATTCGGATTTTTCACAAACCCTGCACTTCGCATTTCCTGGTTTGTGGCTTTCAGTATTGCCGCAAAAGGTGCAGGAATATATTCCTTCTGTTGGGATTGTTTTACTTTTTAATTCAAATAAAAAAGGCAAAATTGGTAATCCTGGAAGTACCTCATGGTCTTCATAATAAAAAACACTGATTTCGCCACTAGTTTCCATAAAGGCATTTTTTACTTGTCCTAAATGTTCTACCGATTTCAATCGGAGTTCTGAAAAAAATTCATCTTGTGCCAAACTTTCTTTTTTAAAAGTAGCAATTGAAAATTTTCCTTCACTGATGATGCATTCGGTTTTTCCTTCTATAAACTCTTCAAAGCGTTTACTTTTTCCGGTTAGCCAAGTTACTAATCGGTATAAAAGAATTATGACCAGAAATACGGTTATGGGCGGAATTATTCCAACTTCTTCATAAAACATAGGATCTCCGGCTGCTGATCCCAAAGCAATAATGATGACTGTTTCAAAAACAGATAATTGCTTGACGCCTCGTTTCCCAGCTATTTTTAATGTCAATAGTAGAACTGTAAACATTATAGTGGATCGGAAAATGACTTCTAAAAGAAAGGATTCAGGTAAATCATTGTATAATAATCGGTTCCATTCAAAAATTTCTATCATAATGGAGCGTTAGTTATTTAAAACCAATTCAATCGAATTGCTAAACAAATCTTCCAATGAAATGCCGGCGGCTTTGGCTTGTTGCGGAATCAAACTTTCCGTTGTTAATCCCGGAATGGTGTTCATTTCCAGCATGTGTGGTTCATTGTTAACCAGAATAAATTCGCTTCGGGAGAAGCCTTTCATTTTAAGAACTTCATAAGCGCGTTTCGCTATTTCGCTGACTTTTTGAGTCATTTCATCTGAGATTCTTGCCGGAGTGATTTCTTGTGATTTGCCCAAATATTTAGCTTCATAATCGAAGAAATCATTATCTGAAACAATTTCGGTGATGGGCAAAACGGTTATTTTTCCCTTGTAATTGATGACTCCTACAGAAACTTCAGTCCCGTCCAGAAAACTTTCAATGATGATCTCGTTGTCTTCTTTGTACGCTACTTCTATGGCGATAGGCAATTCAGCGGTGGTTTTTACTTTTGAAATTCCAAAACTGGAACCTGCTTTATTGGGTTTTACAAAACAAGGCAGACCAACTTTAGCAACAATTTCATCCGTATTGATAGCATCGCCTTTGTTCAAGTAATAAGAAGTGGCGGTTTTTATACCGTATGGTTTTAAAACCGATAATAAATCGCGTTTGTTGAACGTTAAAGCCGCTTGGTAATAATCGCAGGAAGTTTGCGGAATGTGCAATAATTCGAAATACGCCTGCATCAATCCGTCTTCGCCGGGAGTTCCGTGAATAGCATTAAAAACGCAATCGAAAGAGATTTTGTTCCCTTCAACTGTTACTGAAAAATCATTTTTATCGATAGGAAATTCAGCATCGTTAGCATCAACATAGACCCATTTTTCTTTGAAAATATGGATTCTAAATCCGTTGTATTTCGTTTTGTCCAGATATTGGTATACGACGTTTCCGCTGATAAGTGAGATTTTATACTCGCTGGAATATCCGCCCATGATGATGGCAATGTTTTTCATTTTGTATCGTTTTGTTCTTAGTTGTTCGAATAAATAATAAAGTGTTTTTATCACTAGATTCTAGCCCCGATAGTAGTGAATATCCTTTTTATCAGCCTTTTCGGCGGATAAAAAGATTGCAACGAATAGCGGGAAATAGCTCCAAAAAGCATTAAACAAAATTATCATTTTTTTTGAAACGAAATAGCTTTATCTTTGCCACATATAAAAATAAATTTATGAGTTTACGGAAGTATCTTACCAGTCGTGTGTTTTTAGTGCAAGTGTTAATTGCGATTGCCATTATTGCCACTTTGGGTTATTTGTTTATGCATTGGTTGACTTTTACAACAGATCATGGTCATGAAATTGCAGTTCCAAATTTGAGTAAATTGACGGAAGAGCAAGTGGAAGAAAAGCTGGATGAGTTGGATTTAGATTATGTGCTTTTGGATAGTGTGGATTATAGAAGTGATTTCCCGCAATTTAGTGTGGTTGAGCAAGATCCATCGCCGGGAACCAAGGTAAAAGTAGGTCGAAAAATATACATAAAAATAAATACTTCGGGATTTTCATCGGTGCGAATTCCTGATTTAGTAAATAAAACCTATCGTGAAGCGGTGCCTACATTGAAAGCTTTAGGACTTGAAGAAGGATCGGTTACGTATGTTCCAAATCTTGGAAAAGATATGGTATTGGAAATGCGTTTCAAAGGAAGAAACCTGAAAGCAGGGGACAGAGTCTTGAAATCATCTAAAATTGATTTGGTTTTAGGAGACGGAAAAATGAGTTATGAAGAAGAAGAAAGTGCTGCGGATACTCTGGCTGCACCAATAGAAGAAACACCAGTTGATGAACAATAATATAGATACAATAGATTTAGAAGACGAGTTATTTGAACATTTTAGATTTGAAGTTCCCAAAGGCCAAGCGTCCTTGCGAATTGATAAATACTTGATGAGCCTAATTCAAAATGCGACTCGCTATAAAATACAAACCGCAGCTACCGAAGGGAATATTTTTGTAAACGATGCCACAG
>JBKJXQ010000222.1:0-4361 GCA_046716235.1 Chitinophagaceae bacterium | reverse complement strand
GCACCTACCCGTTTCAGGTTATTGGCAATTGTCTGGGCATTGCTGTATAATGCCAACATGGCCGTAATAATGTATAATGGTAAAATCTTCATGCAGTTAGTTGAAAAACAAAATTGAAAAGTATTTCAGGAACTAATTTTTTAATCAAGGTAAAAAATGGTTTTTAAAAAAGGCAACACAGTACCGGATGATAATGTCTTTACACAAACTCAAATCTATCACCATCAAACAATCCTTTATCACTCAGTTTTAAATGTGGTATTACCAGCAACGCCATAAATGAAAGTGTCATAAAAGGTGAAGTAAGGGTAGAGCCAAGTTCTTCCTTAGCCATTTTATCAATGGCTGTGTAGGCTGTAGCTATTTTATAGCCATCTTCATTACTCATTAATCCTGCCACGGGTAGTGGTAAAATTAGTTCTTTAGGGTTCTGGTCCCCCTCTCCACTTGTGGAGAAGGGTAGGGGTGAGGTTGCACTAATCCCTCCTTGTTTTTCTATTACAAGATTCACTGCCCTGCAAATACTTTCATCATCTGAACCTACGGCAACGATATTATGACTATCATGTGCTACTGAAGATGCTAATGCTCCCCGGGTTAATCCAAAATTTTTAATAAAAGCCTTGGCAACCGGCGCATTATTATATCGATTCACTACAACAATTTTTAAAATATCTTTTTCAATATCACTAACAATTTTTTTGTCAATAACCTTTGGCTCAATTAAAAGCTTGTTAGTAATTAATTGACCATCCATAGCTTCAATGCAAGGAATTTCTTTTTCGTTATCCCATATGATTTCAAAATCTTTTACCCCTTTTTTATCACAGGAAAAATTATTAATGATGCTGGATTTCGAAGTTTTGATATTTGATATTCCATTTTCTGAAACCAGCTCACCATTAATAAATGTCTTTATTACTTCAAAATTTTTTAAATCTCTCACGACAATAAAATCTGCGAAGTCTCCTTTCTTTAACAAACCAACATCTAATTTATAATGAAGAACCGGGTTAATACATGCAGCCATCAATACTTTAAATATATCAATGCCTTTGGCCACAGCTCTTGCACATAGTTGATTAATATGTCCAAGTACTAAACTATCAGGATGTTTATCATCGCTGCAAAACATTATCATAGCAGGATAGTCATTCAATAAATCAATCAGGGCTTCAAAATTTTTCGCAGCACTCCCTTCCCGGATCAGGATTTTCATGCCGTATTTTAATTTATCAAGTGCTTCTTCGACAGAAAAACATTCATGATCGGTGGAAATAACAGCCCCCCCGCCCCCCGAAAGGGGAATCTCAGACTCTGTTATTACAGTAGTCGTTTTGTTTAGGCTAAGTAAAATAGTCGCTAATACATTATCAGTATCACTGGTAACTTCTTCATTCGTAAATCTAATTACTTTAAATCCAAAATTATTAAGTTCAGCAGTTCTTTGAGCATCGCTTATTTTATTTTCTGATAACTGATGTATAAGACCATCTATTTCTATAATTATTTTTTTTGAAAGACAAACAAAATCTGCAATATAAGAACCGATTATATGTTGTCTCCTGAACTTATATCCATCTAATTGCCGGCCACGCAACAAATGCCATAAAACATTTTCTGAATGAGTAGGATTTTCTCTGTGCTCTTTTACATATTTTTTCAACAACCCATAAACAAAGGGTTCGGCAGTTTGATACTTATAATGAATACCTATATCATTGGAGTCTGAAATCCCCCCCTGTGGGGGATTTAAGGGGGCTTGAATGTATGCTCTTGCCTTTTCACCCCTCAGCCCCGGAGCATGACCATCCACCGGTTTGCCTAACCGATGTGCTGCCGCTATCTTCTTCATTACTTCTTCATCATTAGAAAGTACACCGGGAAAGTTCATCATCTCACTCAGGTATTTAATTTCATCCCGCTGTAATAACTTTTCTACATCAGTTGAATCTAATGTTGCACCTGCCGTTTCAAAAATGGTAGCAGGCACGCAACTTGGTGCGCCAAAATTGAATTTGAAAGGAACTGTCTTTCCATTTGCAATCATAAACTCTACACCTGCCATACCGCAAACATTGGCGATCTCATGCGGGTCGCTTACGGTGGCCACGGTACCATGAACGACTGCCAGCCTTGCAAATTCTGATGGAACCAGCATAGAGCTTTCGATATGGACATGACTGTCTATAAAACCGGGAAGGATATAATGCTGAGTCTGGAGTTGGGAGCCAGGAATTTTTTTGATGGAAACGATTTTATCTTCTCTTACAACTATTTCCACCGGGTAAATCGTCTGGCTGTGTATATCTACCAATTGCCCTGAAATTGAAAAAGAACCGTTCATCTTATTATTTTGTTAGTTTACGCTAAAAGTACTCATTTGACAACAACGAATCTTTACATTTGCAATCTTAATTTTAATTATAAAAAACCTAAAAAATGAAACGTATAGTATTCTCTTTCTTATTAATTGCCACTGCTTTTATTACTAAAGCACAAACGGCAGATGAAATAATTGCAAAGCACATCGAAGCCATTGGCGGTGCTGATGCCTGGAAAAAAGTAAATTCTGTAAAAATGGAAGGTACTATGATAGTACAGGGTACTACGGTTAATATGACACAGACTGTATTACATCAAAAAGGAAACCGCCAGGATATTTCAGTTATGGGAATGAATGGTTTTATGATTATAGCACCAACCAATGGCTGGAACTTTATGCCCTTCAACGGACAGGCTGCACCAGAACCAATGACAGTTGAAGATGTAGCTGAGGCTCAGTCGGAGCTGGATGTGCAGGGTAGCCTTATTGATTATGCTGCAAAAGGTCATACAGTTGAATATTTGGGTAAAGATGATGTGGAAGGAACTGACTGTTTCAAATTGAAAATAAATTTAAAAAGCGGCAAGTCAGAAACATATTTTTTTGATGCTAAATCTTATTTGCTTATCCGCTCTATAGCTAAACAAAAAGCAAATGGACAAGAGGTAGAAATAACAACTAATTTTAGTAATTATGAAAAACTTCCTGAAGGTATTTTGGTAGCAAAATCTGTTACTTTGCCCTTCGGCGAAATGAATATTACCAAGATAACTATTAATGGTACGGTGGATGAATCCATCTTTAAAAACTAATACTTATTCCATTTGTCAACATAATTAAAACGAACCCTGATTGAAAAGTCGGGGTTTTGTTTATAATTCATCGGGAGTTTTGAAACGGGTTAATCGCTTAATTTTATAAATTCGTAGAAGCTTTTGTTACCAGCTACAGAATATAGGGCATCGCCTGTTGCAAGTTTATCCTGAGGTAACGAAGGACACACTTCAGCTACTGAATACAGGGCATCAATAACTGCAAAAAAAACCAAATACATGAGATATTTATTCCTTTTCATTTTATCCGCTTCTACTATTAATGCAGCAGCACAAACTACCATCAACAGCAGCACATTTGGTATGATGGAAGCCCGTTGGCTCGGGCCCGGTACCATGAGTGGCCGCATTACTGCTATAGAAGGTGTAGCAAGCGATGGTAAAACTATTTACGTTGGAACTGCCGGTGGCGGTATATGGAAAACCACCAATGCTGGTGCATCTTTTATTCCCATTTTTGATAAATACTGTCAAAGCATCGGCGCATTAGCCATTGACCCAAAGAATTCAAAAGTTATTTATGCCGGAACAGGAGAAAGCAATATGCGTAACTCTGTTTCCATTGGTAATGGTCTGTATAAATCAACTGATGGTGGAAGTAACTGGACAAAACTGGGTTTAGATAACACTGAACATATTGCTGACATCGTTATTAATCCAAAAAATCCTGATATAGTTTATGTAGCTGCACCCGGGCCATTATGGAGCAGCAGCAAAGACCGTGGATTATACAAATCAACCGACGGTGGGAAAACGTTTGATAAAATTTTATACATCAATGAAGATGCTGGTTGCGCAGATGTAGCAATCGATCCGGAACATCCTGACACAGTATATGCATCTACCTGGGAGTTTAGAAGAAAACCTTATGCATTTAACTCCGGTGGTAATGGCAGTGGTATGTGGAAGAGTACGGATGGGGGAAAAAATTGGAGAGAATTAAAAATTGGATTGCCACCAAAACCATTTGGCCGTATTGCTTTTGCCATTGCACCAAGTGCCCCACAAAATATTGTGGCTATTGTAGAAGCTGCCGAAACAGGTTTATATATTTCAGCTGATGGTGGCGAAAACTGGAAAAAACAAAGTGCTTCGATGAATGTGGTATCAAGACCATTTTATTTTGCCACTATACAAATTGACCCGAAGGATCCAAAACGAATTTATCGTCCGGGTTTTACCTTTTCTTACTCAACAGATGG
>JBKJXQ010000221.1:0-4287 GCA_046716235.1 Chitinophagaceae bacterium | reverse complement strand
AATAGCACCAGCAGGAGAATGGCTGCTCGATAATTTTTACCTTATTGAAGAGCAGATTTACACGGCAAAGAAACATTTACCTAAGGGTTATAGTAAAGGGTTGCCCCAACTTTTAAAAGGAGCATCGGCCGGCTTGCCCCGTGTTTATGATATTGCAGTAGAAATTATTTCTCATACTGATGGGCACGTTAATTTAAAAAGCCTCACTGGTTTTGTTACGGCTTATCAAACTATCAACACTTTAAAAATTGGTGAATTATGGGCTATTCCGATTATGTTACGATTGGCATTGCTGGAAAATCTCCGTCGTCTTTCTATACAAATTTCTATTGATATCACTAATAAATCACTGGCAGAGGCATGGGCAGATCAACTTATAGAAGTTGCCGAAAAGAATCCTAAAAATTTGGTGCTGGTAATAGCGGATATGGCCCGTTCAAAGCCACCCATTGCCAGTTCATTTGTTGCAGAACTGTCAAGAAGATTACTTGAAAAAGGTAATGCACTTGGCTTAGCTATAAATTGGCTGGAGCAGACTCTTTCTGAAAATAGTCAGAACAGTATAGAACTTATTCAACAAGAAAACCAAAAGCAGGCAGCAGATCAGGTTTCAATTAGTAATAGCATTAGCAGCCTGCGTTTTTTAAGTAGCAGCGATTGGCGGGAATTTGTAGAGCAAACAAGTATTGTTGAACAAATTCTCCGGCAAGATCCATGTGGTGTTCATGCAAATATGGATTTTCATACCCGGGATAATTACCGGCATATAGTGGAAGCTATTTCAAAAAATGGCCAGTTAACTGAGCAGGAAGTAGCTTCTGCTGCTATACAATTGGCAAAAGAAGATTATGAAAAATATAAAAATACCAGAACCGGCCATGTGGGATATTATTTGCGTAGCAAAGGAATAAGAAAGATTGAAAAAATCGGAAAAATTAAAGTAAGTAAACTCGAAACATGTAAAAGAATTGTAAATAAAATTCCTTTTATTATTTATGCAGGATTTATTGTCTTATTAACAAGCCTTATTTGTTGGGGAGTAATATTAAAAGCTTATTCGGAAGGTTTAATTGGCGGCAAACTAATTGCTATGGCTGTGTTATCATTCTTAGCGGCCAGTCAACTAGCTGTTGCAGTTGTAAACTGGCTTATTACCATATTAGCCAGACCTTGCCAACTCTTCCGGATGGATTTTTCGAAAGGTGTACCGGATGAATTCAGGACGATGATAGTTATACCCACTATTATAAACAGTATTTCGGATATTGATCACCTGGTTGAAAATATTGAAGTTCGGTTTCTTGCTAACAGGGATGCGAATCTGTCTTTTGCTTTATTAACTGATTTTAAAGATGATCTGCAGCAAAATATTCCCAATGACGAATTACTGCTTCGTTTTTTAACTAATAAAATTATTCAATTAAATAAAAAATACGATAGAGCCAGTAATGATACATTCTTTTTATTTCACCGTCCCCGAAAATGGAATCCGCATGATAAAATATGGATGGGGCATGAACGTAAACGGGGAAAATTAGCCGATTTAAATTCATTGATCCAAGGTTATGGAAGCGAAGGCTTTTCACACATCATCGGTGAAGAGAAAATATTTACCAGCATAAAATATATATTAACTCTTGATACCGATACTCAATTGCCAAGAGATGCAGCCTGGAAGATGGTAGCAACGATGGCACATCCCTTAAATCACCCGGTGTATAACGAAAAAAGGAAAAGGGTGACCGATGGTTACACTATTCTGCAGCCCCGTGTTTCCAATAGCTTAGCCATTGGCAATAGTTCTATTTATGCAAGGATACATGGTAATGAACCGGGTACCGATCCTTACACCAGAGCAATTTCTGATGTTTACCAGGATATGTTTAATGAAGGTTCTTTTATTGGTAAAGGTATTTATGATGTAAAAGCATTTGAAAAAACATTAAAGGATAAATTTCCACCGAACCGGATATTAAGCCATGACCTTATAGAAGGAGCTTATGCCCGTGCGGGATTAATTTCTGATATACAACTTTATGAACAATATCCTTCCAGTTACATTTCAGATATGCAACGGCGCCATCGATGGATAAGAGGCGACTGGCAAATTTTAAATTGGGTATTTCCTTATGTTACGGGAAGTGACAAACGGCTGCATAAAAATCCCTTATCAGTACTTTCTAAATGGAAGATTGCCGATAATCTCCGTCGCAGCTTTGTTCCGGTAGCATTATTGTCATTACTATTATTTGGATGGCTGATTTCTTCCAACCCTTTTTTTTGGACTATTTTAGTTATTGACATTCTCTTTCTTCCATCTTTGGTTAATTTTATCTGGCAGCTTTTCAAAAAACCGCCCGATGTTATTTTTGCCCAGCATTTCATTTACACAGTCCGGTCATTTAAAGATAACATAGCTCACCTTATTATAGATTTTGTGTGCCTTCCTTATGAAGTTTTTATTAATGCAGATGCTATTATCCGTACGCTATGGCGAATGGTTATATCTAAAAGAAACCTGTTGCAATGGAGTCCTTTTACAAATCAGGAGCCTGATCAAAAAAAACTTATCAACGTTTACAGGAAGATGTGGTTTGCTCCTTTTTTTAGTATGATTGTTTTTATTTATGCCGCCATTTACTTTCCTATTACTTTATTTAAAATAATTCCAATTTTAATAATTTGGATGTTGTCGCCTTTTGTTGCCTGGTATATCAGTAAGCCGCTGGAACAAAAAGAAATTAAAGTATCGGCAAGCCAGGTAATTTATCTGCGAAAATTGGCCCGGAAGATTTGGGCATTTTTTGAAACGTATGTTACACAGCTGGATAATTGGTTGCCGCCTGATAATTACCAGGAACAGCCAGTTGAAAGAATTGCACATCGGACTTCGCCTACTAATATTGGATTATCGCTTTTAAGTAATCTTACTGCCTATGATTTTGGATACATAACGGCCAGGGAGTTTATGTACATGACCTCGAAAACATTGACCACTATGCAGGCAATGGAAAAATATCGTGGCCATTTGTATAACTGGTACGATACAATATCACTGGTTCCGCGGAGTCCAAAATATATTTCTACAGTTGATAGCGGTAACCTGGTAGGTCATTTAATTACTTTACAGCAGGGGCTTCTTGCCATTCACAACAAAAAAATTATTACTGCCTCAATGTTTGAAGGTTTGCTTGATGAAGTTCGTATATTATTTGAAAAATCAAAAATTCCGGGCCTGCAAAAGCTTGCGCATGAACTTGAAGATAAATACGAAGAGCATCTGGATAATTTAACAACGATAAAAAATTATATTGAAGATCTGGAACAACAGTTAACAAAAGTTCTTGTGCATACAGAAGCAGATCCTGAAAACGAAGCAGCATGGTGGATTCAAAAAATATTCAGCCATATTGAAAGTATAAAAAATGAATTTTCTTTATTAGTGCCATGGCTTCTTCTTCCCCCGCCACCTGCAAAGTTTGACCAGCTTATTATTGCCCTGCCAGGTATACCAACGATAGTACAATTATCCAAAATAGAAAAAAGTTTACTGAATAAGATTAATTCCTTTTATAACGGCGACAATACAGCAGAAGAAAATGAATGGCTTGATAATTACAGGGCCAGCATTACAGAATCAGGCAGAATGGCCAAAGAAATGATTCTAATGGCCCAACAGCTGGCAGAAAAGTGTAGCCAGCTTACCAATGTAGATTATGATTTTTTATACGATCGTTCACAACATCTGTTAACCATTGGATATAATGCAGAAGAACACAGGAAAGACAACAGCTATTATGACCTCCTGGCTTCCGAAGCAAGACTTACCACCTTCATGGCCATTGCCCAGGGAAAGCTTCCAGAACAAAGTTGGTTTGCTTTAGGAAGATTACTTACCAATATTGGCACCACACCTATTCTTCTTTCGTGGAGTGGATCAATGTTTGAATACCTGATGCCGCTTTTAGTAATGCCTACTTATGAGAATACATTACTTGATCAAACAACCAAAGCTGTTATACAAAAACAAATGGAGTATGGCAGAAAACGGAGTGTTCCCTGGGGAATTTCTGAATCAGGTTATAACATGGTAGATGCCAGTCTTAATTATCAATATCATGCTTTTGGTGTGCCAGGATTAGGATTTAAACGGGGGCTTAGCGAAGACCTTGTAATTTCCCCTTATTCAACCATAATGGCATTGATGGTTGCTCCGCAGGATGCTTATGATAATCTGCAGATGCTGAATGAAAAAGGCTTTGAAGGAAAATTCGGGTTTTATGAAGC
>JBKJXQ010000220.1:0-5324 GCA_046716235.1 Chitinophagaceae bacterium | reverse complement strand
ATCTATAGCAATGGTTTCACAACCTGAATTATTAATATGTTCGGTCAGCTTTTTTGAAATGCTATCGAGCTTGCGGTTTAGACCTGAACCAAATAATGCATCGATAATAATTTCTCCGTTTCGTAAGGAAGGGAAATTTTCTTCTGTTTGAATGAACTGAATAGAAATTAACCCTGATTGTTGTATGCGGTCAAGGTTAGTTTGAATCTCATCAGTACCCGAATGACCAGTTTCCAAAACATACACTCTTACCTTATAATTATTCTCTATCAGTATTCTTGAAATAGCCAGTCCATCACCTCCATTATTACCCTTACCACAAAAAACAGCAAAAGAAACAGAGCCGGAATATTGCTGCAACAACCAATGAACACAACTGGCAGCAGCTCTATCCATCAGATCGATGGATAGTATGGGCTCATTATTGATAGTGTATTGATCCCACTCTCTTATTTGTTCTGATGAAAGAATTTTCATTTCATATTAAAGGTGGGAAACTTTTTCGGTAAAAAAATTATTTTACCGTCACTTCTTTATTTTATGCTGTACGGCTTTTGCAGGCGATTCAGGAGCATCCGGTAGTTCTTCATTATTTCCTGGCTGCTGCTGGTAATCTCCAAATATATCATAGCATAAATGTGCAGCATTATAAATGCTGCGGTTAAATTTATTACCCAAAATAATAATTGTTGCTTTTTCCTCTGTAAGTCTTGCAAAGGCCGAATTAAAACCATGCCATTTGCCAAAATGATAAATAACTTTTTTACCATTGGGCAAAAGCTGAAGGCGCCACCCTAATCCATAATTATGTACCGAAGGGTGTTCAAAACTGTAGGGAGCAAAAGCGGAATCCTTCATTGCTGCACTTATTATCTGGTCAGTATATAATGCCTGATCCCATTTTAATAAATCCTGTGGTGTTGAATAAACATTTTTATCTCCATAAGTACCGTCCAGGAAATCAAAATCCCAATAGTTTCCATTATAATTAAATGAAGGGGTAGCAGTGATTGTATCTTTTAAAGTAAATATATAAGTGTGTTTCATTTGTAATGGTCCGAAGAATTTTTGCTGCATATATTCGGGAAAAAGTTGGCCGGTAACTTTTTCAATTATCATAGCCAGCAATACATAATTGGTATTACAATAACTAAAACGGCTGTTCGGAGTAAATGTTTTATTTGGTTTATCAGTATATAAAACCCTTAGCATGTCTTCATTAGTGGCAAATGTTTTTTTATCCCAATTGCTGTTGGACATGAAATAAATATAATTGGGCAGTCCACTCCGGTGACTTAGCAGCATTTTTATGGTAATACCCGGATTAGGAATTTCGTGGAAGTATTTATTCAAGGAATCATCCAGCGATAATTTTTTTTCCTGAACCAGTCTTAAGGTAGCAATTGATGTAAAGGTTTTACTGGTAGAAGCTATATGAATGGATGTACTGTCTGTAAGGGAATCTCTTCTTTGTAAATTAATATAACCCATATATTTTTCATAAAGCACTACGCCGTTTTTTGCTACAACAATACCTCCGTTAAAACCATTCTTGAGAAGGGTAGTGCCAAAAAAAGAACTTAATTCATTATGATAGCGGCGAAATTCCGTCTCTTCTATTTTACCAGGAGGGGGTGGATTATATTGTAATGAATCAGCTTCAGTTTTTTTATCAGCAGAAGAAGAGGTACAACTGTAAAAAAGAACGGACAGTATAAAAAGATATGTAATAGTTTTTAGCACAAGGTATTTTTGATCAGGTGCAAAAATAGAAAGCGACCGTACGTAACGGTTGATAAGTTTTCCCCATTTTATATAAATGTGAATACTGCTAAGCTATTAATGTAGATATCAATTACGGTAAGCCCTGGTTATTATCACCGCCGCAAAAAATAAAATTACATGCAAAGTTGGTGGAAGTTTGGCAATTGATAACTTTTAGAGAATAGTTTCGTAATAACTTATTTCACTTTTAATAGAACTAATAGCTGTTAGTGTTAATTTTTATTTTATGTATGCCATGTGGGCTATCTGCTACATAGTATATTTGCAGCATGGCAAATACCGGTAAAACAAGCTATCCAAAAGAAAAGATCAGGATTCTTTTTTTAGAAAATATCAGCGATGCAGCAGTTAAAAATTTTAAACAATATGGTTATGTAAAGGTTGATAAGATAACCAAAGCATTAACTGAAGAACAACTGATTGAAGAAATCAAGGATGTACATATACTCGGTATCCGTTCCAAAACCCAGATTAGTTCAAATGTACTTGCTGCGGCAAAAAAACTACAGGCAATTGGTTGTTTTTGTATTGGCGTAAACCAGGTGGATCTGAAAACTGCCACAAAAAATGGTGTTGTAGTTTTTAATGCTCCTTATTCAAATACCAGGTCTGTTGCAGAGCTGGTAATCGGGCTTTCTATAATGCTTATCCGTCGTATTCCAGATAAAAACAAAGCGGCACATCAGGGAATCTGGATGAAAGATGCGAAAGGCAGTTATGAATTGCGGGGTAAAACATTGGGGATAATTGGCTATGGCAATATTGGCAGCCAGGTAAGTGTGTTGGCTGAAGGGCTAGGAATGAAAGTTGTTTTTTACGATGTGGAAACAAAGTTGCCTTTGGGTAATGCATCTGATGGGAAAACATTGAAAGATGTACTTAGCAAAGCGGATGTGGTGACATTGCATGTGCCTGAAACAGCACAAACAAAAAACCTGATTAATAAAACTAATCTGAAATATTTTAAGAAAGGTGCTATCCTCATCAACTATGCAAGGGGAGAGGTAGTAGACCTGGAGGCATTACGCAAAGCAATAATAGAGGAATTAATCGGTGGGGCTGCCATCGATGTGTTTCCCTGGGAGCCTGAAAAAAACGGGGATCGTTTTGTAACCCCGTTACAGGATTTGCCCAATGTTATACTTACTCCTCATATAGGCGGAAGTACGGAAGAGGCACAGCAGAATATTGGCGAAGATGTAAGTGTAAAATTATTCAATTACCTGGAAAAGGGGATTACATTTGGCTCGCATACGGTACCTGCATTGGCATTGCCACCGCAGGAAGGCAGCCACAGAATTTTGCATATACATAATAATGTTCCCAGTGTTTTATCAGCGATTAATACACAGCTTTCCAAACACAATATTAATATCGTCAGCCAATATTTAAAAACAAATGATGAAATTGGCTATGTGGTGCTTGATGTAGATAAAAAATTATCAGCCCAGGCCATGCTGTTATTGAAAGAAGTAAAAGGAACGATTAAGGTAAGAATGTTATATTGAAAAATAAAGTGCCGTTTATTGATTGAATAATTGGAAGAGATTGTTGAAGGTCTCTTTTTTTGCCCCCAAAAATTAGTGTTCTGTATTTTCAATAAATATTGAAAATTTTGTAGATTTGTCTCATAAATATTTTGAACATGAAAGTTGTAATCATTGGTGCAGGCTTTGGCGGCCTCCGGCTGGCCCGCAACCTGAATAACAAAGCAGGGTTTGAGGTAATGCTCATAGATAAATTTAATTATCATCAGTTTCAGCCTTTATTTTACCAGGTGGCCACCGCCGGGTTGGATGCCAGCAATATTTCATTTCCCTTGCGAAAAGTATTTCAGAAAAGCAAGAATGTGCGGATAAGGCTTGCTGAATTAAAAGAAGTAATACCGGCCGCCAATAAAATTATTACTGATGCTGAAGAAATAGAATATTATGTGCTGGTATTGGCTACCGGTGCTGACACCAATTTTTTTGGAAATGCCCGGATTGCAGAGAATGTTTTCCCAATGAAATCAACTGTGGAAGCATTGCAACTACGGTATCGTTTATTACAAAACTTTGAACAGGCCTTGACAATAAAGGACAGTAATGAATTACAACGCCTGATGAATATTGTTGTAGTTGGTGGTGGCCCAACGGGGGTAGAAGTCTCGGGTGCATTGGCAGAAATGAAAAAATATATACTACCTAAAGAATATCCTGAACTTGATTTTTCTAAAATGAATATTTATCTGCTGGAAGGCACGGGAAAAACGCTGGGTGCAATGAGTGATAAATCTGCTATTCAATCACAGCAATACCTCGAGAAACTGGGTGTAAAAGTGATGACCAATACAATGGTAAAAAACTATGATGGTGCTGAAGTGTTGTTGAATGACGGCAACTTAATTTCAGCCGGTACGGTAATATGGGCTGCCGGTATAAAAGGAAATGTTCCGGTTGGAATTGATACCACATTAATAGCAAAAGGTAACAGGATTAAGACAGACCGCCGTTGCCGGGTTATTGGATATGATAATATATATGCAGTCGGCGATCTTGCATATATGGAGATGGATAAATATCCAAATGGTCATCCACAAGTGGCACCGGTTGCTACGCAACAGGCTGATATGTTAGCAGGAAACCTGAAATTAATTGAAAGGAAATCAGGTTCTGAGCAGCAATATGAATTTGTCTATAATGATAAAGGATCTATGGCTACTGTAGGAAGAAATAAAGCTGTCGTTGATATTCCTAAACCAAAGCTACATTTTAGCGGATTCTTAGCCTGGATGATATGGATGGGTTTGCACCTGATGCTTATACTTGGTGTGAAGAACAGATTTTTTGTATTCAGCAACTGGCTATACAATTATATAACGTATGACCAAAACCTGCGGCTGATATTTAAGCAATTTGATAAGACCAACAAGAAATAGAAGTTGAATGGTATAAATATTTCCAATAATAAATTGATCTCGTGGCTCATTAGATTATACCGATTACTCTAAGAATAGCGACAATTCTAATGCTTAATTTTTTCCTATAATATATATTATGTTAAATGGGCGCACAAGGCTCTGCATCTCGAACAAAAAAAGCCCACCCTGCACTGCGTGAGAACTTCTTACTTCGTGTTGTTTTTCTTGCTTGCGTACATTAGAGATTGTATATTCATTTAAATGGATATAAGATTCAAATTACCAGTTCAATTGGTAGAAATTTTTGGGGAAGACTTAAATGGAATTATTAGAGATATAGATTCTATTCGTTTAGCCCCGAATGGTAAGTTTGTACTTAAAAAAATCAAAGAATATATTATTCAGCGGCACATTCTTCTTAAAGAAGATATTGAAAAAGAAATAAAAGTTTCTGGCGCATATACATTGGTGGATTTATCAAAAACCCCAGAAATAAAGTATATAAATTTTTCTACCTTGCTCGCCACAAAAATGGAGGATTCAATACAAGAAAGCGATTGGACGCATTTACATGGAATTATTGAGGCCGGATTCAAATAGGCAAACATCTACCAATAGTTGCTGGATTGCTATAAGT
>JBKJXQ010000219.1:0-2807 GCA_046716235.1 Chitinophagaceae bacterium | reverse complement strand
GAATATTTGTTGTAGAGCGACATCCGTTACCCACACATTATTTTCGTTATCCACTGTTAAGCCATGCGGCATAATAAACAAATTGGCACCCCAGCTGTTAAGAATCTTTCCTGTTTTATTATCCAACAAGAAAATGGTATTCGCAGAAATTGCACTATCTGGAAATGGTTGTGTCCGATGTCTGCCTGTTCTTTGAAATAAAAAAATGTTTTGGTCTGTGTCAATTCCTACTGCTGATACATCACTTAATTTAAATCCTTTTAGTAATTGTGGCCAGTCTTGTACTAGCTCATATTTGACTAAAGAGGTATTGGAATTCTCTTTATAAGGATTTCCGTGGTAACTACATTGAATAAACCAAATTGGCAGAAATATGATGAGATAAAGCTTAGTCCTATTTTCTGTCATGATTTGGAATTTATTGGAGTGTTCAATAGTATGACGTACAACGGTCAGGGCTTGTCGTTGTTGGGGGATTTGGAAAACGTCCGCCCGGAACCGAAGCTGATGCATTGCTGATGTACAAGATAAGATAAAATGTTCACCGGTGTTTGTCCTGCCCGAACAACTGCTGCCACGTTGCTGCTGATGAAGATTACAACGTCCTGGCCAAATAACGCCAAGCAACTATGTAAAAGCGGTAACTTAAGTTTCTATTTATTAACCGTGCAGTACAGTGGAACAACTGTCTGCCATAAAAACTATGGTTATGCAAACTCAAATTACCGCTATACCTAAGTTATACATAGGTATGGACATACACAAAAAAAGCTGGTCAGTACATTTTCGTACAGATTTATTTGATCATCGTGGCTTTACAATGCCTCCGGATCCGGAAAATTTATCAACGTATGTAGCCCAGCATTTTGAAGAGCATGAAGTACATCTTACATATGAGTCAGGTTGCTGTGGGTTTAGTGCGGCCCGTTATTTTAAAGAACTGGGCTGGCACACGGTAGTAGTGAATGCAGCTGATATACCAAGGATGAATAAACAAAACTATCAGAAGACAGACCGCATAGATTGCCGTAACCTGAGCAAACAATTACAAGCCGGTCAGCTCCGGGCTATTTACATACCTGGTGAAGATCAGGATCATCTGCGAAGTTTGGTAAGACAACGAAACAGTATCGTGAGGCAATTAAGACAGGAGAAGCTGCAGATAAAAAGTATGTTATTGTATTTGGGAATAAAAATTCCTGAGCAGTATGATAATCCCAACTGGAGTAAAAACTTTTTACAGTGGCTAGAAGAAATACCGTGGACCCATATAACAGCGACGTTGAGTATGCAAAGTAAACTGCGGATATTAAAAGTATTACATACCGAGTATCTGAATGTGGCTAATCAACTAAGGAGCTATTGCCGCCAGCATCACAGCAAGGATTATCATTTATTAAAAAGTATACCGGGCATAGGTGGTTACCTGGCAGCAGCATTGATTGGTGAGTTGGGTGATATCCGGAGGTTTTCCAATGAGAAGCAGTTCAGTTCTTATATAGGCATGATACCATCGATGCGCAACAGTGGCAGCAGTGAGAGTACTCTGGGCATAACTCCCAGAAGCAAACACCTGGTACGCAGCTACCTGGTAGAAGCAGCCTGGGTAGCCATACGAAGAGATCCGGAGATGCAGTCCTATTACCGCAAGCATTTTGGAAAGAATGTAAAGAACATCATCGTGAAAGTGGCGCATAAGTTAGTGAAACGAATATTGTCAGTAATAAAAAATGAAAGACCTTATACTATAAGTAATACCAAACAGCCAAAGCAAGCTTTAAAACTCAATTGATTTTTTAAATGAGCAGACTGCAAAACATGGGTAGTGGGGTGATAGTGATATTACTGCCACATCGCAAAGCCTGCAGCTGCTCATTATTACACTTTATAAGCAAACAGTTGCCGGCAGAGGGCATTGCAAAATGAACTACTGCAAATAGGAGCCTGAGTTTAAAGTAAACGTTTGAAAAAAAACAATGCCGCTGTATGTTAGAATGATTGAACGGGATCGTTCTGCTCAGTAATGAGCAGCAGAATATACAATCATTCAAACCTACAGCGTACTAAAAAGGAAAGTTATGTAGTACCAATTATAAACATATAACCCCAGTGATGTAAGGTTGGGGCCGTTCAGCCCGCTTTACATAGGAACCCCTTGTTGCCTGCTGTGCCATCTACACAGTGTTCTTGAAATATCAAATTAAATTTTTACGGATATAGAAGATATTTCGTCCGTATAGCCTTGAACTTCATCAAGTCTGATTCCCAGCTTTTTCTAATGTCAGCCTCCGATACGCCTGCTATAATCTGTTTTCTTAATTGGTCTGTACCAATACGCAAATCAAATGCAGAAACATCTTGGTTTATTATTCCGGGTGTAAAAAAATTTGCTTTATCTGGGTAAGCATTGTATAATTCTATTAACCATGATAAATTAATTTGACGGCTCTTTCGAAGCTCATTCAAATCATATTTTCGAAGATCGAGTCCATAACAAACAGAATCTTTATGATTTGGTCGCTCACTCATGCCTGAAATGCTTACTGGTTTGTATGAAAAGGTATATTTATCTTTTAATGCTGGTGCACCTAAAATAGTAAAAGGCATATAAGTTCCCCTACCTTCATTTATAGCCGTTCCTTCAAACATGCATAAGCTTGGAAATAACATCACAGCTTGATGTGTATTCAAATTCGGTGAAGGGTTCTTGGGTAAAATATAAGGCATATCATGATTGTAGTTCGCAACTTTGACGATATTTATTTTGCAGGGCTTTTTAAGATACCCTTCGCCGTTAAGATATTGTG
>JBKJXQ010000218.1:0-3322 GCA_046716235.1 Chitinophagaceae bacterium | reverse complement strand
GCAGTTAAAACATCATCCACCCGAACAGGTTTAATAAAATTGATGGAGGTATCTAAAGCCACTGATAAAACATTCCTGTTATTGCATGCAAATGCAAAGGCACTATCGGCTAATGAGAAAGCAATACCACCATGTACAATGCCAAAACCATTAATCATTTCTTTTCTTACCGCCATTTTAATTTTACTATAGCCTTCTTTTATTTCCAGCACCTCTATGCCCAACCATTGACTGAAAAGGTCATGCTCCATCATGTGAGCAACAACTTTGCCGGCAAGCAAATCATTTTCTGTATGCATTTGTATTTCTTTATATACTTATTTATCCAACATTTATTCTCCTTTAAAACCAGGGCTTCTTTTTTCTAAAAAAGCCTGTACTCCTTCTTTAAAATCTGCAGTTTGTGCAGCCCGTTGCTGCATTATATCTTCATCGTGTAGTTGGTCTTCCAATGTATTGGTAAAAGACAGGCTTAAAAGTTGTTTGGTATATGCGAGTCCTTTAGTAGGCATGGCTGAAAGAGTGGTAGCCATCTTTATCGCTTCTCCGGAAAATATTTCGTCGGCAAAAACTTTATACACCATTCCAAAACGTTCTGCATCTGCAGCAGAAATTTTATCGCCAAGCATCATAAATGCAGATGCTTTTTGCCAACCAATTAACCGGGGTAATGTATATGTGCCGCCACTATCAGGTATTAATCCAATTTTTGAAAATGCCTGTATAAAGGAGGCCGATTGAGACGCTACAACAATATCACAACACAAAGCAATATTAGCACCAGCCCCTGCAGCTACTCCATTTACAGCAGCTATCACAGGCTTTTGTAATTTTCTTATCCTGATAATGACAGGATTGTAATGTTCGGAAAGAATTTTTCCCATACCCGGTCCGTTGGGATCTGCTACTTCTGCTAAATCCTGTCCGGCACTAAAACCTTTTCCGGCGCCGGTAATGTACACACAACGAACAGCTTTGTCTTTACATTTATCTAAGGCATCCTGTAACAGCAATGCCATTTCCCGGTTAAAAGAATTGAGCTTATCGGGCCGGTTGAGGGTGATGAAAGCAATAGCATCTTTAATTTCAAAAAGGATGGAAGACATGAGATATAGTTTGATAACGAAGATAAATATTCTGAAAGCCTAATGGCATTTGAAATAATCAAAGGGTTCTTTGCAATCATCACATTGGTATAGTGATTTGCAGGCTGTAGAACCAAACTCACTGATGCGATGGGTATGATACGAATTGCAGTGCGGACATTGTATGGCTTCGGCAGCAGCAAATAAATCATTATTGCAGACCTGTTGTTTTGGGTTGGGTGGAGCAATGCCATATTCTTTCAACTTAATTTTTCCTTTCTCACTCATCCAGTCGGTTGTCCAGGCCGGAGAAAGAACAGAGGTAATTTTTACTTTATGATAACCATGTTCCACCATGGCTAATTTAATATTCATAGCAATCATATCCATTGCGGGGCAACCCGTATAAGTAGGAGTGATGACAATTTCAATTCCCTCATCGTCCGAAGCGGAGTGAATAATTACATCTCTCACAATTCCTAAATCAGTAATGGTAAGCACAGGAACTTCGGGGTCAGTTACTGTTTCCAGTATTGACCAGATAGCGGCCTCCCCAAACCCCTCCGCAAGAGGGGCTTTAGACTCCGATGTTTTAACAGATATTATGTTCTTTTCAATGCTCACTTAATTCAGTGATATTTAAAACCAATAAAGAAATTTCGATATTCATACTCTAAAGGCCCTTAAGGGGTTGGGGTTTTACCATTCCGCTCCGGGATAAGTTCTCTGCATATATTGCAACTCCGTCAATATATAACCGAGGTGCTCTGTATGTTTTCCTTCTTTTCCGCCTGTCTGCATAAATGCAGCCCCCCCATTTCCCGAGGGGGGGATTAACGAAGCTTCATTAAAAACAGTATTTACTTTTTGTTGCCATTCTTCTTTTATAGCTGTTACATCAACAATATTTTCATAAACAGCAGGCTCAAACATTTCACCGGTGTATCTCCATAGTTCATCGATAGCTTTCACCATTCTTATATGGCTTTCTTCTGTGCCATCACCTAAGCGGATTACCCACTCACTGCTCCAGCGAAGATGATAAGTTGTTTCTTTTATTGCTTTGGCGGCAATGGCACTCAACTGTGCATCACTGCTGTTTTGTAATTTTTCATATAGTAAATATTGAAACTGACTGAATAAGTATTGGCGTAAAATCGTTTGTCCCCAATCGCCATTGGGCTGCTCAACCAATAGCAAGTTTTTAAATTCTCTTTCTTTTCTTAAATAAGCTAACGAGTCTTCTGTGGTCTCCCCACTAAGTAACGTAGCAGCATATTGATAAAAATTTCTGGATTGTCCTAAAAGGTCAAGCGAAATATTAGTAATGGCGATATCCTGTTCCAGTATTGGCCCATGGCCGCACCACTCACTGTTTCGTTGAGAAAGTATCAGTGTGGTATCTGCTAAATATAATGTATAGTTAATTAAGTGAGAACTCATCATTCAAATCATTTGAATCAGTGTAATCAGTGATCACATGTGGTTTACTTCATCCGGTAAATTATAAAATGTTGGATGACGATATACTTTATCCATTGCCGGTTCATATAGTTCACCGGCTTCTTCCGGATTAGAAGCGGTGATATATTTACTCTCCACCACCCAAATGCTTACTCCTTCCATTCTTCTTGTATATACATCTCTTGCATTTTCAATAGCCATTTGTGCATCAGTTGCATGCAGGCTGCCCACATGTTTATGATCAAGACCTTGTTTACTACGAATGAAAATTTCCCATAGCGGCCAGTCATGACCAACTGATTTGGATGGAGTGTCGTTTAGTTCGCCACCTGCTTTATCTTCGGGGATATCTCCGTAATAAAATTTTTTGATAAAATTTTTCATATCAATTAATTAAGCTGCCTGTTGTTTTGATTTTCTTTTATCAGCAAATGCCTTTGCTGCTTCTCTTACCCAATCGCCTTCTTCCCATGCTTTGCGCCGGGCATCCAATCGTTGTTTGTTGCAGGGGCCATTAACTTTAACCACATTCCAGAATTCATCCCAGTTTATTTCACCAAAATCGTAATGCTTTCTTGCTGAATTCCATTTCAGTTTATCATCTGGTAATTGCATTCCCAAAATTTTAACCTGTTCTGCAATCATATCTATAAAACTTTGCCGCAACTCATCATTTGTTTTTCTTTTTATTTTCCATTTCATACTCTGGTCGCTGTTGGTACTTTCGCTGTCTTTTGGTCCAAACATCATCAATGCTGGCCACCACCACCGGT
>JBKJXQ010000217.1:0-5290 GCA_046716235.1 Chitinophagaceae bacterium | reverse complement strand
ATGTAGGCCGGTCAAAAAAAGTACGGCGGGAAGATTTATATGAATTGTCTTATAGTTATTACCAGGGCAATCAACTGGTAAAAGCTATTGAAGGTTTTAAACAATTAAGCGGTAAAGATGACTCTTTGAGCCAGCATGCCATGTATCTGTTGGGAGATGCGTATTTGAAGACAGGGCAAAAAGCTAATGCAAGAAATGCTTTCCTGTTTTGTTCTTCTAACAGTAACAATACCGGGCAAAAAGAAATTTCTAAATATCAATATGCTAAACTTTCGTATGAACTAGGATACCAGGACGAGGCATTAAATTCACTCAGCTCATTTTTAACAGACTATCCCAATTCAACTTATAATACCGAAGCAAAAGAATTGCTGGTAGATGTATTGGCTAATACAAATAATTATAACGATGCACAGGTATTGCTGGAGAGCTTGAGTAAACCTTCTGAAAATGCAAAAAGAGTTTATCCCAGAATTTTGTATGGCCGTGCTACGGAATTAATAAATGATGGAAGACTTGCAGAGGCAGATGCATTGCTTGATAAAGCCTTAAAAGATCCCTATAATGGTACCGTACTTCCCTTCTTAAATTTTTGGAAAGGAGAATTGGCATACAGGAATAATAAACTGGATGATGCTATTAAATATTATAATGCTTATGTAAGCGGCGGATCTCCTTCAAGCGGTGAAGCTAATGCGGTGAATGGCCGTTATAACCTGGGGTATTGTTATTTACGAAAAGAAAATTACCCGGTTGCTTTAAGTTTTTTTGAGCCATTGGCTAAAAACCCTGCGTTAAATTCTAATTCTTTTACCCAGGATGCCTATATACGTACAGCAGATTGTTACTACATGCAAAGAGATTATGCCAAAGCAAAGTTGATGTATGATAATGTAATAAAATTCTCGTGGCCGGCAGAAGATTATGCTACTTTTCAGAATGCTATGCTGGCGGGTGTAAAAAGTCCGGCTGATAAAATTACATTGCTAAACACTATGATGCGAAAATTTCCAACATCATCCCTGGTTAATGATGCTAATATGGAAGTGGCCAATACTTATATGGGGGACGAACGTTTCCGTGAAGCTTTACCCTACTTAGCTAATGTAATAAAGAGTGATGGCAACTCAAGTATGAAACCACAGGCATATCTTAAACTGGGAACCTCTTATTATAATCTTGACAATAATGCTGAAGCATTAAAGCAATTTAAAATACTGGTAGATCAATATCCTAATTCTCCTGAAGCAGAAGATGCTTTGGATAATGTAAAAATTATCTACATCGAAGATGGTAAGCCTGATGAATATGCAGCCTTTATGCGGCAGGCCGGCCGGCCATTGAGTATGAATACAGAAGATTCACTTACCTATGCTGCGGCTGAAAAGCAATATGATGATCAGAATATCAATGCGGCATTAACATCATTTAATAACTACCTGCAACGATTCCCTGATGGTGTGTATGCCCTCGATGCAAATTTTAATAAGGCTGAAATATATAATTCTAAAAAAGATTGGAATAATGCATTGGCAGGCTATGATGTTGTTGCCGCGAATGCTCCCAATAAATATGCAGAAAGGGCCGTACTGACAGCTGCAAGAATTAATTTCTTTGAGTTAAAGAATTATTCAAAAGCTGAAACCTATTATGCACAATTGAAACAGATTACCGCAAGCCAGGAAAATAAACTGGAAGCAATGCGGGGTTTGCTTCGTTGTCAATATCAATTACAAAAATGGAAAGAAGCTGTTGAAAATGCCAAAGAGCTTACAGCAGCTAAAGGTAGCAGTACGGATGATAAGTCGCTGGCAAATATGGCTATTGCAAAATCCTATCAGGTAGATGGGCAATGCGATCTGGCCATTGATAATTTTAAATCAGTTATTCAGTTGAATAAAGCGGCGCTGGCTGCCGAAGCCAGGTATGAGATTGCTTCTTGTTTATTCCTGGTAAATAAATTAAGTGATGCGGAGAAGGCAGCATTCGAAACAATAAATAAGTCCGGGTCGTATGATTATTGGGTAACCAAATCATATATTTTGTTGGGGGATATCTATTTTAAACAAAAAGATTATTTCAATGCCAAAGCTACTTTTCAAAGTATTGTTGATAATACATTGAATGCAGAATTGAAAGGAGAGGCACAAGCAAAATTAAACCGGGTTACAGAAGAAGAAGGTAAATCAAGTAAGGTCAATAATTAGTATTTATTCCTTTAATTACAGGATGCGGTTATAAAAAAGAGCAAAAGTAAATTTTACTCCCAACCGGGATAAAAAAGATAATAAAATGACGAAACAAAAAATATTAAAAGCATTATTATTTTCCATCGGATTTTTTTCGTTTGTATCATCATTTGCTCAAAAGGATACTAGTGGGAAAGGTGTTAGTATTGTATCCAGCTTCAAACCGGTATTGCGGCAAGCAGCAAAAATAAATTTCAATGCAACTCCGCCTGAAGCGGATACTACGAAGGCAAAACTTAGTTACATCATTCCAAATCAAAATTTATTATTTGCCTATCAGCCTGGTTCCCTAAAACCACTGGCATTGGATATTGATACAGCAGGTACATTCGATAACAGTAGTTATATAAAAGCTGGATTTGGAAGTTTAAGAACACCATATATACAGGCAGGAATATCTTTTGGCGACGGCAAAACTGCCGGATTGAATATTTATGCAAAGCATGTTGGATCTGATGGGAAAAGAGAATTTCAAAAATTTGCCAATACAGATGTGGCCTTATCCGGCTATTTTAAATCCGGTAACAACCTTCAGTGGGATGCTGGTATTACGATGAAGCAGAACAGAACTTATAAGTATGGCTTCGAACCACAAACAAATGTATACCCTATCGATTCATTAAAACAAAGTTTTCAAACTATTGCCGGACGTGTGGCAATGCATAATATCGAGAAAACAGAATTTGGATTAACCTATTCTCCCGAATTAAAGATTGACGTTTTCACTGATAACTTAAAAAATTCTGAAAGTAATACGGTATTAAATCTTCCTTTACAGAAAACAGTAGGAAAAGTGTTTGCCGTTAACCTGGGTATTACGTTTGACCTTACCCGATTGTCTCCTAAGGATAAATCGACGACTATCAACAACACGATGTATTATATTTCACCATCGGTATTGTTTAAAACGCAAAAAATTAATGCACAGGTTGGTATCCGTCCATCATGGGATAATAAAACTTTCAAATTGTTCCCCAATGTATTGGCAGATATCAGAACCGAAGACAGCCGCTTTACTTTTCAGGCAGGATGGACTGGCTATATCCGTAAAACAACTTACCAATATTTAGCAGGGCAAAATCCCTGGCTATGGTTGCCTGCAACATTTAAAAACACCTGGGTTGAAGAACGCTTTGCCGGATTCAAAGGTTCTGCGGGGGATCATTTTAGTTATGCGGCAAAAGCTGGCTTTAATAAACTTACCAATCAGCCATTGTTCTTAAATGATATAACCCCTGGCCTTGGTGGTAAATCATTCCGTGTTGTAAACGAAAGCGAACTGAAAGTGGTAAACTTTGGTGGTGAACTTGGATTTACTATCCATGAGAAATTTTCTCTGATAACAGGGTTGATATATAATCAATATAAACTAAAGGATAATGCTGAAGCATGGGGATTGACACCTTTAGAATTCAAAACAGCCTTACGTTTGCAGGTAATAAAAGATTTGTGGCTAAAGACTGATTTATTTGCCTGGAGTGGTTCTCATTATTTAAAAAAAGATGGCAGTGCCGGAAAACTTGATGGTGCAACTGATTTGAATGCGGGGTTAGAGTTTAAAATAACCAGGAATATTAATTTATGGACACAGTTCAATAATATTTTCAACAAGGAATATCAGCGATGGAACCAATATCCGGTTTATGGGTTCAACTTTGTCGGCGGAGTTGTATTTTCGTTCGACCAAAAGAACTGATGATGTACACAGAACTGTTTCAATATCTATTATTTCATAAACAATTATCCGTGCCGGGCATCGGCATTTTTTTATTAGAAAGAAAGCCTGCCGCCAATGATTTCTTTAATAAAAGAATCAATCCACCGGCTTATACCTTTGCACTTCAAGCAACAGGCAATCCTCCTTCAAAAAAATTCTTTAACTGGCTATCTGCTACGTTACATATTTCTGATCAGGACGCCGTACTTCAGTTCGATAATTTTGCAGTTACTATAAAACAGCAGATTAGTAACGGGGGGATTATAGATTGGAAGGGTGTAGGTGTATTAAGCAAGGGATTGGCTGGCGAAATAAAATTCAAACCTGAAAAGGAGATGATTTTTGAAAAGCCTGTAACAGCCGAGAAGGTAATCCGGCTGAATGCTGAACACATGGTAAGGGTAGGAGAGGATAATAGAACTTCGGCTGAAATGGTAGAATTGCTAAGTCAGACAGAAGAAAAAAAATCTTTCTGGTGGGTTTATGCACTATTCCTGGCAGTGCTGAGTATTATTTTTATCGGCTGGTATATTTCTGGGCATGGTTTAGGCGTTTCTGCAACTGCTAATATAAAAGGAATCGTTACACAGGAATCGGGTTCCACTTATAAATCACTACCTTAAATTTCCATCTTTATTTACTCATTTTGATTTTACTTTGCTGCCTTATTATATGAGCCAGATTATTCATTATACTAATTGCACGGTTTGTGGTTCGGTTGATATTAAACCTGTGTTACAGACAAAGGATTATACTGTAAGCGGAGAAATATTTTCTATTGTGGAATGTAGTGCCTGCTCTTTGCGTTTTACACAAGATGTACCCGATGCCAATACAATTACTCCTTATTATAAATCTGAAAATTATATTTCACATACGAATACTTCCAAAGGATTGATAAACCGGTTATATCAATTAGTTCGTAAAAGAACGTTGAAGCAAAAAAGAAAGCTGGTTGAAAAAATTACCCAAAAAAGTAATGGACAATTTTTAGATGTGGGCAGTGGTACAGGTGCTTTTGTAAATGAAATGAAGCAACAGGGTTGGCAGGTAACTGGTCTTGAACCAGATGCTGATGCAAGGGCAACAGCAAAAAATATATATAATATAGAGTTGAAGGGGATGGATATGTTTAACCATCTGCCCGTAAATAGTTTTGATGCGATTACACTGTGGCATGTAATGGAGCATGTCCATGATCTGACTGCGTATGTACAACAATTAAATAAATTACTGAAAGAAGATGGGAAACTTTTTATAGCCCTGCCAAATTACACGTCAAAAGATGCAGCTATTTACAACGAATACTGGGCAGCCTATGATG
>JBKJXQ010000216.1:0-2674 GCA_046716235.1 Chitinophagaceae bacterium | reverse complement strand
GCAGTGAGGATTGCATAATCATTAATATGAAAGTCAAGATGGCGTATAGTGAGACCAGGAAAATGTAATTGCTTGTCGTAGAGAAAACTAACTTTACGTACACCGGCAATACCCCTGATTGTACGTTCCGTAGGCGTGGGTATCAACCCAAGCTGTACCGATGCAGTTGAATCAAGTGAAATACCGCTGCTGCCCGTATCCAGAATAAAATTGAGAGTGTCCGGAGAATCTCCAAACAATGCCTGCATAATAATAATACCTCCCGCCAGTTGTACAAATGGAATTGTAGTAAGCTGCCGGGAGGGCGGATCAATAAATTCTTCCTGCGCTGCCACCGGCATACCACGCAATAGTAAAATACAAATGGCAAGAAAGCAGGAAATACTCCTCATTCCGTTAGTTGTGCCCGGAGATTTTCCCCGGTTGGTTGCGACTTCGGCTTCTATGACAAACGTTTTGTTCAAAATGATGCAGCAAGACCTGCTATTTTTATAAATTTAGTTTAATACCGGGCTGGTTCAAAACCGTTCACCCTATTTCTTGTTATAGCTGTGTAACTTTGTACCATGCAGCTAAATGACTTATATCACAAAGCCGCTTCATTTGGCTTTTTGTCCGTAGAAGAGGGTGTTCATCTTTATCATAACGCCCCATTGGCCGACCTGATGTTTATTGCCGATGAACTTAGGAAAAAACAAGTACCCCATGGCAAAGTAACCTGGCAAATAGACCGCAATGTGAATACTACAAATGTTTGTATTGCTAATTGTAAGTTCTGTAATTTCTATCGCATACCGGGACATGCTGAAGCATACATTACCGATATGCCCACCTATCGGAAAAAAATAGAAGAAACATTAAAATGGGGTGGTGATCAATTGTTATTACAAGGGGGTCATCATCCTGATCTGGGTTTACAATATTATGTAGACACTTTCAGCCAGATAAAAAGAGAATATCCTGCTATCAAACTCCATACGTTGGGACCACCCGAAGTAGCGCATATTACCAAATTATCTGCAAAATCCGGTGGAGAAAAAAGTACACATCGTGAAGTGCTAACCGCATTAAAAGCAGCCGGTATGGATTCATTGCCTGGTGCTGGTGCAGAAATTTTAATAGACCGGGTACGGCGATTAATCAGTAAAGGAAAATGTGGTGCGCAGGAATGGCTCGATATTATGCAGGAAGCCCATCAATTAAATATTACTACATCGGCCACCATGATGTTTGGACATGTGGAAACCATTGAAGAACGTTTTGAACACCTCGTAAAAATAAGAGAAGTACAAAGTCGCAAACCAGCTGATGCAAAAGGATTTCTTGCCTTTATACCCTGGACTTTTCAGGATGTAGATACACTGCTTGCAAAAATCCGTGGTGTACACAATCTTACCACACCTGAAGAATATATTCGAATGATAGCTCTCAGTCGCATTATGCTGCCCAATGTAAAAAACATACAAGCTAGTTGGTTGACCGTAGGAAAACAAACTGCATCCATCTGCCTGCATGCGGGGGCCAATGATTTTGGAAGTATTATGCTGGAAGAAAATGTGGTAAGTGCTGCGGGGGCACCTCATCGCTTTACTTATAAATCTATCCAGGAAGCCATTCGGGAAGCTGGTTTTGAACCACAACTACGCAACCAGCAATATGAATGGAGACAAATACCAGAGACGATAGAGGAGCAGGTAATTGATTATTAACACCAACCCATAAAGAGAGTTTTAAAACCAGACGGGCAGCAACGCAACATTATTACAAAGATGATTTTATGAACAAAACATTTAGCTGGTTTAGAAAAGTTGCTTTTGCTGAGGGCATTTCCTTTTTGTTTTTATTATTATTTGCGATGCCACTTAAATACCTTGCCGATATGCCTTTGGCAGTAAGTATAGTTGGCGGATTGCACGGCATTTTATTTGTTAGTTTTATAATCCTGGCTTTTCTGGTAAAAGAAGAATACAATAAAAAATTTGGCTGGCTTTTTAAATCCTTTATTGCTTCTATTATTCCTTTTGGCACATTAATAATGGATAAGGAATGGAAGAAAGAAGAAGCGGTAACCCGGTAATTTATCAATATGAACCTGTTTATTAAAAATATGGTTTGCAACCGCTGCATAGCGGCTGTACGGCAGGAATTAGCTACGCTTCAGCTTACCACTAGTTCCATTACATTGGGCGAAGTGGTATTAGATAAAGAACCCACGGAAAAACAACTTACACAATTGGAAAACAATCTTTCCAACTTGGGTTTTGAAATACTGGATGATCGCCGCAAAAGGTTGATTGAGAAAATTAAAAACATTATTGTCACACAGGTGCATTACACCGATATGGACAAGAAAAACAACTTCTCGGAAATACTTTCTCAAAAATTAAATAAGGATTATAGCTACCTCAGCGGGTTGTTTTCTGAGGTAGAGGGTGTTACTATTGAAAAATATATCATCAATCAAAAAATTGAAAAAGTAAAAGAATTGATTATTTACGATGAATTAAATTTTGGTGAGATTGCTTTTAAACTCGGCTATAGCAGTATAGCCCATTTATCAGCACAATTTAAAAAAGTAACAGGGCTAACACCGAGCCAGTTTAAAAAAATGAGTAGCCGGCATCGCAAGCCGCTGGATAGCATTTAACCATCCATAATTCTGTAAGTCTTTCCT
>JBKJXQ010000215.1:0-8491 GCA_046716235.1 Chitinophagaceae bacterium | reverse complement strand
TGTCAGGTCAACTTGTTTACTTAAATATTCTAAAAACTTCGCAATTAATTTTTGTCCACCTGAAGAAAAAGGCAGGTAGTGGTAAGGTGCTATTACAAGTACTTTATGCATTAGCGTTTCAGCTTGTTTTTCCTTCTGGCAGAGTCTTTCGGTTACTTTCCCGCCAGGCCATAAATAATCCGCCAAAGAATACCAGCAGAATGAGTATGGAGGAAATAAACATAATAGACGTTCCTTGTTTTACTGAGGTCGGTTCAAATAAAAACTTAATACTGTGCTTGCCGGATGGAATGGATAAACCACGAAGAATATAGTTTGCATTAGTATAATCTGTTTTAATTCCATCAATATATGCATTCCATCCTACGGGATAATATATTTCACTAAAGACGGCAAACTGAGGCCCGTTGCAATTAGCTTCATACTCCATTACATCATTATCAAATTTGATCATTTTTATGGATGAAGCAGAATCCCATTGTGGTTGAACTACATTTTTACTGAATATTTTTTCAACAATCGCCGTGTCTTTAAGATTTGTATTGCCAATTCCAATTATTGCAGCCACCCTGTTATCTACCAATTTCACATTTTTAACCAGCCAGCATGTGCCAAATACATCCGGATTAGTAATAAGCCCCGGTTTGCCAGACTGAGGATCCTGCATTACAATATATTTTGCGTTGAGCATATTCAATACAGCAGGGGAAGGCCTGCCGGATAAATATTTTCAATTACATCCTGGTAAATACGCAACTTGGCAGGATGGTAACCACCTATTGATTTGTGGAAATAAGATGTCCGGGATTCACTGTACGCATCACCAGCCATATTAAATACCCTGTAATTGGGATCTTTATCCTGTAATATTTGCTGATCTATTGGTGTGGGTGCAAAGTTGATACTGGTAAAATCATCTGCCGGTACATAACTTTCTTCCGGCAGGTACTCTTTACTTACTATTGTTAATTCAATGGTACTGATAGCAATTAAAATAATGGCAACTATTAATGGTTTCAGATAGTTTTTAAGGTACATATATAATATACCAATTAAAAGAATGGCAAAACCTAATGCTCTTAGTAGTTGTCCACCAAACAAGGCTTTACGATCAGCCTTTAACCCCGATATTACACTTCTGGCTATTTCATCATTATTTTTTGTTGCTTGTAACAGATAGTCTATAATACCCTGATCATTAGGTGAGATATAGTCTAATGCCAAATACATCATCCCTAATAAAGCAAATAAGCCGCCAATAGTAAAGAGTATTTTTTTAAAATCAGTTTTTAGTAATTCTTTACTTTTTTCTTCAAATAATATTTTTTGTAATGATAAGGCGGCAATAATAGTAATTGTAAATTGAGGGATTACCTGTGCAAATGCAGGCGACCTGAATTTATTATACATAGGCAAATGTTCAAATAAGAACGTATTGAAACCCGGTAAATATTTACCCCACGACATAAAAATGCCAAGTATAGTAATTGCCAGTAAACCCCAGCGTAAGGGAGTTTTTACGATTACAAAACCAATAACGCCCAGTAAAAAAATAATAACACCAAGATAAGCAGGACCAGAAGTATATAGCTGCCCCCAATATTTAGGAAGGCTTTGTGCTAATTGTTCTGCATCTCTTTCTGGTATGCCTTTATCAGTCAATTTGCTTACAACATGTGACCCCTCACCTGTATTTTTTCCGCTGGAACCACCAAACGCATCTGGCATTAACAGCGTAACAGTTTCTGCTTTACCAAGACTGTATTGAAATGCATAAGCAGTATCAAGACCCGATGTTTTAGCAACTTTTACTGAATCACCTTCGATGGAAATATCTTTTCCGCCCCGCATAGTATAGGCTGCATATTCTGATGTTGTTTTCAATATCAGAGCATTTCCAGCCAGGCCGATGATGACAGCAATGATAGTAATGCCAGCTGCAATGCCAATATGTTTCCACTCTTTATTTTTTATCCATACAAATAAATAGCTGAATGTAATTCCAACAGCAATCAACAAAAAATAATAGCTTACCTGCAGGTGGTTGACACCTATCTGTTGGTAAGTAGCGTAGGTAGTCAATGCAAGGCCCAGCCAATATCTTTTTTCGAAAGTACAGATAAGACCTGCAAGCAATAAAGGCATAAATGCTGTTGCCAGTACCTGGGTATCATGCCCGGCATTTACAAGAACAGGATTATAAGTAGAAAATGAATAAGCTAATGCACCAAAAATAGCCACTACAGGTTTTATTCGTAATGCCAAACAAAGAATATAAAAACAAATACAGGCAAGAAAGAAAAAATTAATCGGTTTAGGTGTTCCCAAAGAAAATATACCCAGCAGATCGGGCAATACTGTTTTGCCTTTCATCATCACCTGGTAATTAGGCATACCACTGAAAAGATTAGGATTCCACAAAGGATAATGTCCATTTTTTTCTTTGTATTCGAATGAATTCTGTGCCATCCCTTTCCAGCCAACGGTATCATGTTGGTTCAGTACATTACCATCCAATACCGGTTTACAAAACAAAACGGAGACAAGCAGGAAGATAACGACAGCAACAAAATGTGGGAGGATTTTTTTAAGCAGAGGATTTTTCATTCAACTTCATTATTAGGCTGACAAAATAATGCTATTTTACACTAAAATCCCGATGCGCTGGCTTTTATTTTTGTCTAGATTGGCCTTTATCTGTGGTGTTTCTTTTCTGCTGTCATTATCATTGCTGGTTAAGGACTGGGTGAAGGATGAAAGCCTTGTTTCTACCATTATAACTATTGGTTTTTTTATGGGAATGCTTATTGTTCCGTTAACCCTACTTTGTTATTTGGTAGTATGGATTACTGGGAAAGGACTTACTGCAGCAGTGCCACGATGGCCTATCATAGCGAATGTCTTCTTTTTGTTGGTGTTTATTGGTTACATCATTTATAATAATTCGTTACACACAACTTATGATTCAAACTATAATTAATAATAAGCCTACCCGGCTTTTTCTCATTTTGTCCGGCTTTTTTATTGCCAATGCAATAATAGCAGAACTGATGGGGGTAAAATTATTTTCTCTGGAACAGACTTTTGGCTTTAAACCTGCCAACCTGAATATTTTTGGTAATGATTTTTCATTTAATCTGACAGCAGGTGTGTTGTTATGGCCGGTAGTTTTTATTATGACAGATATTATTAATGAATACTACGGGATGAAGGGAGTCCGATTTCTTTCTTTTCTTGCAATCGGTCTTATCATTTATGCATTTATTATGTTTCAGGGAGCCATCCATCTTACACCGGCTGGCTTTTGGGTAGGTAATTATGCGGGGCAGGGGGTACCGGATGCTGATAAAGCTTATAAGGCAATTTTTGGGCAAAGCCAATGGATCATAGTCGGTTCTTTGTTTGCATTTTTAATCGGGCAAATCCTTGATGTATTTATTTTTCATAAAATAAAAAAAATAACAGGAGAAAAAAATATCTGGTTAAGGTCGACAGGGTCCACTGTTGTTTCACAATTTGTTGACAGTTTCGTCGTACTCTTTATTGCATTTTATATTGGCCCCCGTATTTCAACTAACCAGGGAATACCGTGGTCGCTATCACTGGTAATGACAATTTGTATTGGCAATTACATTTATAAATTTGTTATGGCATTGCTATTAACACCTGTAATATAATTTGTTCATCACCGCATACAAAAATATCTTGGAGCAGAGCATGCAGCGATAATGATTAACGCCGCGATGGGGGACGACTAAGGATTTGTTGTGTAGCCGACCACATTTCTATTGTCATCGTCTGTTGAGTTTACCCTGAGGTATCGAAGGGTCAGCTACTTTTAAATTCGATAATTGTATTGAGCTTGCCCAAGTGTCGGATAGAGTTACGAAATCTGCTTTATAATGCCGGCCACAATTTTATCAATTGGCAGTGTTACACTTTCAGCAGAAAAATCATCCCAGTCTATAAAACGAAATGTTTCTGTTTCTTTTTTTTGTTCGTACACCTTCATTTGCTCTTCATCAAAATCGAATGGTTTTGTTCGTATCGGTACTTTTATTTCTTCTTCTGCTTTTGCAGAATAGTAGATGGATATAATCTGGAGTTCGGGATGGAAGGCAGAGAGCTGAAAATAATCCGTTGTATAAACATGATCACCGATTGTCACATTCAAATTCATTTCTTCCATAAACTCCCTTTTCAGACAATCCCTGGTACCTTCTCCAAATTCTAAACCACCACCGGGAAACTTGGTGATATAGCTGCCGCGGATTAACTCATCACTTACCAGCACCTGTTTTTGCTTATTAATAAGAAGGCCGTAAACCCTGATATTGAAATGATGCATAGTACAGGAGTTAGAATACTTTTTTTCTAAGGAAAAACCAGCCGATTACCAATGATATTCCCACAGATAAAATAATGGGAATCCAGAATGCATTGGGTGAATGCTGGTAAGGGATGGGGACGTTCATACCATATATACTCGCAATTAATACTGGTAAGGTAAGTACAATGGTAATTACAGAAAGTCTTTTCAAGACCGCATTCTGATTATTGGCAATGATGCCGGCAAATGCATCAAGTGTACTGCTCAGGATATTGCTGTAAATATTTGCCATCTCAAGGCCCTGAGAATTATCTACTATAAGATCATCAAGAAATTCTTTTTCGTCTTCATTCAGCAATAAAAAATTGGTACGTTGCAATTTCATTAGCAATAGTTCGTTGGAACGAAGAGCCGTTAAAAAGTAAACTAAACTTTTTTGTATCCGCATCAGCTCCAGCAGGTGTTCATTCCGGCTGGCATCATATAACTTTTGTTCGTAAGTGTTTCGACGCTGATTAATTTCTTTCAGGTGCTCCATGAAGTTCTGCACTATTTTTTCAAAAATTTTAAGCACCAGCATATTCCGTTTATCCGGATGCCTGTTTTGAAAAGTATTCAGAAATTTCTTAATAGCCGGATTGTCAAATGAATTAACGGTAACAATCTGGTTGTGTGTAAGAATGATACATATAGGAATCGTTATGTAATACGCATCACTTTCATTAAACGAATTATTTTCCGTTGGGGTTTTGATAACGATGAGCTTTACATTATCATCTTCTTCAAAACGGCTTCTTTCATCAATATCTAATGAGTCGGTCAAAAAATCAATAGGGATATCAAGACCTGCGGAAAGCTCAGAAAACTCTTCCTGTTTCAGCGGGGGCAGCACATTTACCCAGGCTCCATCTTCCGCTTTGTCAATCTCAACGGTCTGCTGGTTGATATTTTTGAAGTATTGAATCATAAACAGCCGCAAAGGTAAGCCTGCCCGGCCTCTTTTTAAATAATAATTGCAGAAAGGAAGGCCTGCAAAAAAATATTTAGTTTTTTAATCTTTCTTTACAAATCAGTAAATGATGATTTGTATGATAAATGGTAAAATAGCAGAGTTCCCGTAAGGTAATTTTGCCAAGCAGTGGATGCGGGGCAATGTAATGGTCCAGCTGTTCGTCTTTCCATTTTTTTTGAATAATATTTGCTAATTGATGTATGGATGTGGAAAGAGTTTGCATAATCTTTTCTTTATTTTCATCCTGAGTAATTTGTTTTGGAATAAAACGGCCACTGGCTCTGCCTCCTTGTTCCAGTTTCAGTTTGTACTTTGCTACCAACTCATCATAAGTTTTGGAAGACCGGTTGGGTTTTCCGGAATACCAGCCTATTAAAAACTTTGGAAAATTAAAAGCTGGAATAGTACTTTTTGTAGCAATGATAAGGTGTGTTATATTTTGTGCTACCGACCATTTACCGGCCGGTTGATAAAAAAATAATTCATTATTGACACTATTGCCAAATGATGAAAGGCTTTTTGCAGCTGCAATTAATTGCGGAATAATTTCTTCTTTGGTTAGATGACCGGGCATTTTATTTTATTTCAAATGATCCTTCATATACTTTTTCTGCAGGGCCGCAAAGCCAGATGTTTTCAAAATGGGTGTCATTTATTTTATCATATTCAACAGATAGAGAACCCCCCAATGTTTTTACTTCTACTTCGTTAAAACCATTTTCATTATGAAAACATACCAGGGCAGCTGCCGTAACGCCGGTACCACAGGAATAGGTTTCATCTTCTACACCCCGTTCATAAGTGCGGACAATAATTTTATCCACTTCATTCATTTGTTCTACAAAGTTTATATTGATGCCTTCATCAACAAATTCTTTACTGTTACGGATTTCATAACCTTTTTTATACACATCCATATCCATCACATTTGAAACCAGTTTTATATAATGCGGGGAGCCAGTATCTACAATATAATCATTGTGAAATTTCCGGATATTTTGTACATCTTTCATTTTAAGCGAAACAATTCCATCTATGTCTATCTCAGCATCATGACTTCCATCAGTGGCTAAAAAACGATACATATCCCGATGGATACCGAGATGATAAGCAAATTTTGTAATACATCGTCCGCCATTACCACACATACTCCCTTCTTTTCCATCAGCATTATAGTATTTCATTTCAAAATCGTAACCCGGCTTTTCATTTAATAGCATAAGGCCATCTGCTCCAATGCCAAAACGACGGTTGCATAAATGATTAATCTGCGTAGCTGTTAAACCGGAGTACTCATTCTTTCTGTTATCTGCAATAATAAAATCATTGCCAGTACCCTGATATTTATAAAAGTGTAATTGCATTATAAATTTTCTGAAAATATTTGAACAAATTTTTGTATCAGATTTTCAACTGTTGCTTTTCCATCTTTGGAAAATTCTTTTTTTACCCGGTTGGCAACAATGGCATTTACTGCAAGACAATTATGGCCTAATAATTTTCCCAAACCGTAAATGGCTGATGTTTCCATTTCAAAGTTAGTAATCCGGTGCTGGCCAAAACGAAAATCAGTAAGCCGGTTGATAAGATTCGGATTTCTTACGCCTAATCTTAATATCCTTCCTTGCGGGCCATAGAAGCCAGGGCAGGTAACGGTAATACCCTGATAAAAATCTTTTACAAAATGTTTGATGAGAGAGGCCGCCCCGCTGCTGATGTAGGGGTTGCCAATTTGTCCATGAAACTGGGTATGGGTTACAAAAGAATGCAGCAATTCTTTTTCCTGGTCATTTTGTTCGTGACGGTAAAAATTAAGCAGGTTATCTACCCCAAGCCCATGCGTGGAAGCCACGAAACTATCTACGGGAATATCGGCTTGCAAAGAACCTGAAGTGCCAATGCGGATAATATTTAATGAAGTCAGTACTTTTTTCATGTCTCTTGTTTCAAAATCGATATTGGCAAGTGCATCCAGTTCATTCATGACAATATCAATATTATCAGGCCCGATACCAGAGGATAAAACGGTTAATCTTTTTTTACCAATATAACCGGTATGCGAGATAAACTCCCGGTGCTGTCTTTTTACTTCCACCAAATCAAAATGTTTACTTACTTCCTTTACCCTGTCAGGATCGCCAACGGTAATAATTGTACCGGCAATTTCTTCCGGACGCAGGTCGAGATGGTAGATAGCGCCGCGGGGATTAATAATTAATTCTGATTCAGCAATACGGTTCATACTGGAATGTTTGTTATAATGGAAGAGTTCAATTATCAAAAATATCTTATTTTCGCTGCGAATCAAAAATGGTCCTGTGGCCGAGTGGCTAGGCAAAGCTCTGCAAAAGCTTCTACAGCGGTTCGAATCCGCTCGGGACCTCTATTTATAAAGGGGTTACAGCAATGTAACCCCTTTATAAATTAACTCTTATTATTGCTTTGACCGATTTTACTGAATAAAACGATCAGGGTTTAAAAAGTACTTTTTTATATAATTTTAATAATACTCCACCATTTAAAATTACTTCTGCATCAATTTATCCCATAGAGACTGAGCAAAGAAAACTTCTTGTATTATTATATCCAAAAGAATTGGCTTATATAAATTTGGCGGTAAAAGAAATAGTACCCGGATGCAGCTGTTGCTGATGTTTTTTTTTACAACAATTAAACTAATGGGATTATGGTAGCCAGGCCAGTATTATTGATAGTGTAACAACAGAGCATAAAAACAGGTAGTAATGAAAAGCAACAAAAGCGGAAGAAGAGTAGTGAATCTCCTTGCAGGTGAACAGTTGTCCAGAATATGTTGATTATTTTAAAATTATAATTTATGAAAGAAAAAGATTTTACAGGAATTATCCCTGCGCAATATACGGGTGAAGAAATTGAAGTAACAGCCTCTGTGGAATTTATCGATCAAAATCAGGCAAAATTTTTTTTTGACATTGCAAAAAGCAGGTTGCTCAATGTGAATAACTGGCATCATCTGGCTGGAATTATCAGTGCAAAATTTCAACTAATGAATGCCTGGGTTGAAGAAGCAGATAGAAATGCAGAAAAAGGTGATTATTTCAAAATTGATATACCGGGACCAGGGAGCAAAGAAGGCGATGGATACGACTGGGTATGTGTAGAAGAAATAA
>JBKJXQ010000214.1:0-17759 GCA_046716235.1 Chitinophagaceae bacterium | reverse complement strand
CGTTCCAGTAACATCAGGAGTTGGAAGATTATTCACTCCATTAGTACTAAAACTTTCAGCTATTAAAAAATACTGGCCAGCTTGAAGTGTGAAACTTGGAAGAGCAGTTACTTGCCATGAAAAACCTGTGGCGGAGGCATATTGAACAGACCATCCTGTAATAGAAACAGGAGATGCTGAGCGATTGAATATTTCAATAAAATCATTTTTATAGATAGAACAGCCTGCTGTGCCGCAGCCAGCACCCCCATATACCTGGCTGATAACAACCTGAGAACTTGCAGTTCTGCTAATGATAATAAAAGAAATTAATAACAATAAAAATTGCAGGTGAAGTTTTCTCATTGTAAGCGTAGTTTAGTTTTCTAAAAAAGTTGAAGTGATAAGATTCGGATTGATCGGAAGAATATTGGAGGGTTAAATGTAGTGTTATTAAGCTTTCATTATTATGTCGGGCAATTAAATTTTTATTAACAGTCGTAGATTTACTTTTTTATTTTTCACTTTCCCTGAGATCAATAACCCTGAGTTGCAAATTTTTTTCTCCGTTCCATTCATTCGTATCAATTTTAAAAACAATATCAACAGGTTTTTTATTTTCTAATAATGAAAACTTATTTGCCATATCAAAACCAATACCTGTAATAGTTATATTATTCTGTTGTATTGAAAAACGAATATGTTTTTCTTTTACAATTTTTGACCAACCGCTGTCTGTAACATTTTTAACTATAAAAACGGGCCGTAGGTTTTCCGGCCCGAAGGGTTCCATTTGACACATAATGTCATAGAATGATTGCCTGATATCCTTTAACGAAATTTCAGCATCAATAACTATTTCAGGTATCAGTTGTTCTGGAGTAATAGTTGATGCAACTACTTCTTCAAACTTTTTTCTGAAAGCAGGTACCTGGTCAGGTTCCAATGTCATTCCCGCTGCGGCAAAATGTCCTCCATAGCCAAGCAGGTGTTCTCGGCAGGCATGAATAGCTTCATATAAATTAAATCCCGGAACACTCCTGGCACTGCCAGCAGCATACTCTCCCGATTGTGTAAGTACAATAGTAGGACGATAATAATGTTCAATTATTCTGGAAGCAACAATACCTACCACACCTTTGTGCCAGTGCGGTTGAAATACTACTGTTGATTTGTTATTAACCCAGTCTTTATTTTCATTTATTAATGCAAGAGCTTCTTCGGTAATGCTCCTGTCGGCCTCTTTCCTGTCGGTGTTATCGCTGTGCAACATTTCAGCATATTGCAAAGCTTCGTCATAAGTTTCCGCTACAAACATCTGTACTGCTTTCCTGGCATCATCCATTCTTCCGGCTGCATTCACTCTGGGGGCAATCATAAAAACAAGATTACTGATATGTAATGTTGAAACTAACTTACTCAGCTGTGCTAATGCCCTTATCCCGTTATTCGGATTATTATTTGCTTTAATTAATCCATGAAAAGTCAGTATGCGATTTTCACCTGCCATGGGTACAATGTCTGCGGCAATAGCTGTCGCAACCAGGTCAAGATATTCAAATACATCACTGTCATGTATGCCAAACTGAGCTGCTAATGCAGTTATCAATTTAAATCCAACACCGCATCCGCAAAGTTCTTTATAAGGATAGTTGCAATCATTTTGTTTGATTAAGAATTGCAACAGCAGGAGGCAATATGTTATCGGGCAAATGGTGATCGCAAACAATAAAATCAATTCCCAATTCCTTTGCGTAGCTAATAAGATCGACCGATTTGATACCACAGTCAAGAGAAATTATCAGCGTAAAATCATTTTCCTTTGCGAAATCTATTCCTGCTTTGCTCACACCATAACCTTCCCGGTACCGGTGCGGAATATAGAAATCAAGATGTGAATGAATTTTTCTGAGAAACTGGTACATCGCAGCTACCGAGGTAGTTCCATCTACATCATAATCGCCAAACACTAAAATTTTCTCCTTAGTATTTACAGCAGTAATAATTCTTTCTACTGCTTTGTCCATGTCTTTCATCAGCCAGGGATCATGAAGACTGGCAAGTGATGGACGAAAAAAATCTTTTGCCTGATCAAATGTTTCAAAGCCACGCTGCACTAAAATTTTACAAAGAACCGGATGGATTTTTAGCGATTGTTGTAATAATTCAATCTTCGTAGCATCACCATTTAATATGTTCCATCTTTTTTCCATTTATAGTGCTGCATTAATATTTTCTATCCGTTACAAAAAGAACCATATCCTCCAATCCTTGCCTAACCTCACTTTCAGGAAATTGATGAAGTATAGCAAGAGCCTCTCTTTTATATTCATTCATTTTATCAGTTGCATAAGCAATACCTCCGGCTTCAACCACTTTTTTTATTACCCATTTTACTTTTTCTTTATCGTTGTTATTATTTTTGACAATATAAATTATTTTTCTACGGGTTTCCCTGTCAGTATTATTCAAAGTATAGATAAGCGGCAGGGTTAATTTTTTTTCTTTAATATCGTTGCCAGTTGGTTTTCCAACATTTTCACTGGCATAATCAAACAAGTCATCCTTTATTTGAAAGGCCATTCCTGTTTTTTCACCAAACAGCCGCATTTTTTCTGTAATTGTTTCATCCTTTGAGGAACTCCAGGCTCCGGCTGCACAGGCAGAAGCTAATAAGGAAGCAGTTTTATTCCGGATTATTTCATAATAAATATCCTCTTTCAGGTTAAGACTCCGGGCTTTTTCAAGCTGTAGTAATTCGCCTTCGCTCATTTTTCGAACTGCATCAGATAGAATATGAAGTATTTGATAGTCATTATTATCCAGCGATAATAACAGCCCTTTTGCCAGCAAATAATCTCCGATAAGCACATTTGCCTTGGCTTTCCATAAAGCATAGGGCGAAAAAAAGCCCCTTCTTTCCATAGAATCATCCACCACATCATCATGCACCAGCGTGGCGGTATGGAGCAACTCTACTAATGACGCTGCACGATAGGCCGGCTCATTTATTTCTCCGCAAAGCTTGGCAGATAGTAAGACGAACATTGGGCGGAGCTGTTTCCCCTTTCTTTTTACAATGTACCGCATAATGCGATCCAGCAGGGGGGCCTGGCTACGGACAGCTTCTTTAAAACGGGTTTCAAAGATTAGCAACTCGTCTTTAATTAATTCGGAAGGAAGGTTCATGGTTTAAAATACTGGCAATTTACGTTGCAAAAAAATAATTGAGGTATTGTGCAACAATTTGTTAGCTTTTATTGACTATTATAGATACTATAAATAAAATATAGTAAATTTTTTTCATAAAAATTTGGTAATTAGTGTCCAATCTCTATTTTTGCGTATTATTTGGACATTGTTTTCTCAAATCTTAATCCTTAGTTATGGTAAGCAAAAAGTACACGTTATTGACAGGTATATTCTGTCTGTTAGCATCTTACGGGTTCTCTCAACGAGTAGGTTCCAGTTATGATGTTAAAGATTCTTCCCTTGTTCCGAGCAAAAGAATGGCACAACATTCTGAATTTTTGAACGGAACTTATAATTTTCCTGCTAAACCCCGCAACCAATGGGAGCTTGGTATTAAAGTAGGATCTTTCAATGTAAGTGGAGATATTCCTTCACAACTTACATTTCCCAGTGCAGGTCTTCATATAAGAAAGGCATTTGGTTACATTTTTTCTATGAGAATGGAATATATGTATGGAAGAGGTAAAGGAAGAACATTTAATCAAGCTGAAAATTTTGGTAAAAACACAGCTTATGGTATAAATCTTCCGGCTGCACAGATTTACTCTGCACCTTTTCTTGATAACGGAGGGGTAAATAGCCCTGTTACTGTTGTTTCAAGTAAATACAGGTGGACTGGAAATCTCGCCGATAGAAATGTACCATTTGAACGGGTTTATTATAACTATAAAACAACAGCTCATGATCTTTCGCTTCAGGGGTTGGTTACTTTAAATAACATTCGTTTCCACAAAGCAAAAACAGGCTTTAATTTCTATGCTTTTGCTGGAATTGGTGCAACAGTTTACGATACTAAAGTAAATGCTTTAAACAGCAGTAATGCTAAATATAATTATGCTTCTATAACTCCAAACGGGGTTTATAAAAATCGTAAGGATACTTACAAGGCATTAAAAAATCTCCAGGATAAAACTTACGAAACTGATGCTGAAAATCAGGGATCACGCCGTCCAAAATTATTTGGGAATACGTTGAAGCCTTCTGGTTCAGTTGGAGCAGGTTTAGCTTTCAAACTAAGCAACAGAATCAACCTTGCTATTGAAGATCGCCATACTTTTATTAAGGATGATTTATTAGATGGTCAGCGTTGGCAGGAGCATGCATTTGGTGATGCTGCTCTTACAAGGGACTTTGATTCTTATAACTATGCCACCATTGGTTTAAATATTAATCTGGGTGCTAAATCTGTAGAACCACTTTGGTGGTTAAATCCATTGGATTATGCCTACAGTGAAATTCGTAATCCCCGCTTAATGCGTTTGCCAAAACCTGTACTTCCTGATAGCGATGGCGACGGAATAACAGACCAATTTGATCAGGAACAAACTCCTGCTGGTTGCCCTGTTGACAGCCATGGTGTAACTAAAGATACTGATGGTGATGGTGTACCTGATTGTAAGGATAAAGAATTGATAACGCCAACATATTGCCAGCCGGTAGATGCAGATGGTGTAGGTAAATGTCCTTGTCCGGAAGGTTGTGTTGGAGTTGCTCCTCCAGTTCAAACATGTGCTGAACTTTTAGGATCATTACCAAGCGTAGCATTCAAAACTGGTTCTAATAAACTTGATGATGATGCTAAAGCTGTACTTTCTACAGTAGCTGCTAAATTGCGTAACAATCCAGGTTGTAAAGTAGTTGTAATTGGCTATTGCGGATCTAATAAGAAAGAGCAACAATTAAGCTGGGATCATGTAAATGCTGTTATTAATTACATGGTAGATAAAGAAGGAATCAGTGTTGATCGCTTTATCTTCAACTATGGTCAGGATGGTGGCGATTGTAATACAGTCGATCTTCGTGCTGCTGCTGAAGGTGAAGATGGACCAAATACGGATGAGCCTCCTCACCCGAACCTTCGGAAAAATTAATACTTTAATAGTTTTTAATATCAACCCTCCCGAAACCGGGAGGGTTTTTTTAGTACAATGGCTTGCATATATTGGATGTATAAAAATCTACCCCCAGAAGGATTCAATTTCAGGTAAAAACGAGTTTCATATCAGGATAGAAATATTTAATTGATTATTTTTTGGGATCTGTGAAATCTTATTATAATGATGTTATTATTGCATAAATCCCTTTACCAAAACCTTAACTGCCAGGTTTTGGCTACTTATATTTTTTATGTAAGTTTTGCCAGTATCTGTTAACTTTGCCGCCCGAACCAAATTGGCGTTTTAAAGGGCAGGAACACATCATTATGAAATTTAGTTGGATAATTATTATTGTTGCCTTTTTATTTGCTGCTTGCAATAGCAGTAAAACTGCCTCTAAAAAAAGTAGTACGTCAAAAAGTATCGGCAAGATTTTAAAGAATCCTGATCCGGCATATAAGCTTCGGTTAGCTGAACAGTATTTTGTTAAAAAGAAATACAACAAGGCTCAATTGATATTTGAGGATATAATGCCTTATTATAAAACCGGAAAGGAGTTCGAAGACATTTATTATAAATATGCTTACTGTGCATATTACCAGAATGATTATGCAAATGCGGAAAACTTATTTAAAAGTTTTCTTGAAATATTTCCTAATAGTACAAAGTCAGAAGAAGTAGATTATATGAGGGCTTATTCCTTCTACCAGCAATCACCTAAGGCTGAGTTGGATCAAACCAACACTATTAAAGCAATGGGTATGATGCAGACCTTCATTAATACCCATCCGGGATCCGCAAGAATTAAAGAAGCTAATGAACTTATTGATATTTGCCGTGCAAAACTGGAAGTTAAAGATTTTAAAAGTGCACAATTATATTATGATATAGGGCAGTTCCGGGCAGCTGGGGTAGCATTTGCTACATTATTGAATACCTATCCTGAATCGTTAAAAGGTGATGAGTATAAATTGATGATAATAAAATCTTATTATCGTTTTGCGGAATTGAGTGTGGAGGAAAAAAAGGTAGAGAGATATACACAGGTAGTTACTGAATGTAATGAATTTTCTGATCGTTTTCCTGATAGTAAGCTTAAAAAAGATGCGGAAGATTTTTTAATTTTATCACAAACCAATATTAAAAATTATAAATAATGAGCAAATTAAGACGTCATTTAAGTTCAGGCATTACCAATAGTATCGAAACACGTCATTTAGATGATGTAAAAGGAAAAACTGGTAATTTGTATGAGTCAATTTCTATTGTTGGGAAAAGGGCCAACCAAATCAATATTTCTTTGAAAGAAGAATTGCATAATAAGCTCGAGGAGTTTGCCAGCCATACTGATAGCCTTGAAGAAATTCATGAGAATAAAGAACAAATAGAAATTTCAAAAGCTTACGAAAGAATGCCCAATCCGGCATTACTTGCTACTCAGGAATTTTTAGAGGACAAAGTGTACTTCCGTAAGGGTGAAGATGAACTGTTTAGCTAATCTACTGCTTACTGCAATAAAAAACTACAGCGATGGATTACCGTCGCTTTTTTGTTTTAACAAGGTTAGATAGCAGACAGCTATGGCTATTTGCAAGTAAATGTTATTTTTGATATAGAATGTTAAAAGGAAAAAAAATATTATTAGGTATTACAGGCAGCATTGCCGCATATAAATCTATTTATCTGGTGAGGCTGTTGATTAAAGCAGGGGCAGAAGTAAAAGTAGTTATCACACCATCCGCCAAAGATTTTGTTTCGACTCTCACTTTTAGTACGCTAAGCCGAAATCCTGTAATGGCTGATCTTTTTGATGAACAAAGCTGGTCAAATCATGTAATGCTTGGCCGTTGGGCTGATTTGATGATAGTTGCTCCGTTAAGCTGCAACACATTGGCAAAAATGGCAAATGGCCAATGCGACAATCTATTGTTAGCCACCTATCTTTCTGCAACTTGCCCGGTAGTTGTAGCACCGGCCATGGATGAAGATATGTGGCATCATCCTGCTACAAAAAATAACCTAAAACAACTTGAAAATTATGGTAATAGAATTATCCCTGTTGAAAAAGGTGATCTTGCGAGCGGCTTGTATGGAGATGGAAGGATGACGGAACCCGAAACAATTCTGAACTATATAACGGACAATTTTTTTTTGACCCGTCAGCTAAATGGTAAAAAAGCAATAGTAACAGCGGGACCCACATACGAACCTATTGACCCCGTTCGTTTTATTGGCAATCAATCTTCCGGCAAAATGGGTATTGCTATTGCAAAAGAATTATATAGCCGGGGGGCGGATGTAACGTTAATTCTGGGGCCAACACAACTTACATTTAAGGCAAACGGCATTTCACTGATTAAGGTAACTACAGCTGCGCAAATGCACAAGGCTTGTAATGATATTTTTGATAAAACTGACATAGCTGTGATGGCGGCCGCAGTTGCCGATTATTCGCCGGTAATTACTGAAAAAGATAAAATAAAAAAAAGTGAAGAGAAAATAACGATAGAACTTTCTAAAACAAAAGATATTCTTAAAAGCCTGGGTGAAAAGAAAAGAGCCGGACAAGTACTTGTAGGGTTTGCACTGGAAACAAACAATGAGAAAAGAAATGCAATTGATAAGCTTGTAAGGAAAAATGCAGATATGATAGTACTCAATTCATTAAATGATACAGGAGCCGGATTTGGACATGATACAAATAAGATTACTATATTCGAAAAGGGAGGCAAGGAATTTAGTTTTGATAATAAATCAAAAACTGAAGTGGCCAAAGACATTGTTGATACTATGATTTATCTTTATTATGCTTAAAAAACATTTTACACTTTCTATCTTTTTTCTTTGTGCGATGATGGCACAGGGGCAGGAGATACAAGCCCGGCTGACAGTGACCACTGCTAAGGTAGGTTCACAGGTAGATAAGAAAATTTTTCAGACATTGCAGACAACCCTCACTAATTTTTTAAATACCCGCCGGTGGACGACTGATGTATTTAAGCCTAATGAAAAAATTCAGTGCAACTTTCTGCTTAACATTGATCAGGATCTTGGTAATAATATTTATAAAGGAAAACTGACTGTTCAGGCCGCCCGACCCGTTTTTAATACCACCTACGATTCACCTTTAATGAATTTCCTTGATGATAATATTGTTTTTCGTTATGTAGAATTTCAACCGGTTGAATTTAATGAGAACCGTGTGCAGGGCAATGATCCTCTTGCAGCTAATATGACAGCAGTACTTGCTTACTATGTAAATATTATACTCGGACTTGATTACAACTCTTTCTCAGTTCGGGGAGGAGATGCCTATTTTAAAAAGGCATGGAATATAGTAAACAACGCCCCGGAAAACAAGGATATTACTGGATGGAAGTCATTTGAAAGCCTTCGCAATCGTTATTGGCTGGCTGAAAATTTAAATAATAACCGCTTTGCATTGATACATGATGCAGTATATGCATACTACCGATCGGGTATGGATATTTTTTTTGAAAATGAAGATGCAGGCCGGAATGCTATACTAAATTGCCTCAATTTTTTGAATACTATCAATACAGAAAACCCCAACTCTATGGTATTGCAATTTTTTTTTCAGGGAAAAAGTAAAGAGCTGGTAAAAGTTTTTAGTAAGGCGACAGCAGATCAAAAGACAAAGGCAAAAGATTTATTGACTAAGCTTGATATTACAAATGGTGCTGCTTACAAAGAACTAAAATGAGAACCATACTGCTGATATTTTCTTTCACTTATTTTATCGTGGGCTGTAAAAATAAGGAGATGATTCCCGAAAATGTTTTGCCTCCCCAAAAAATGCAGGCAGTGCTTTGGGATATGATGCGGGCCGATCAGTTTCTGTCGGATTATATCCTGAATAAAGACACTTCTCTTAAAAAGGAAACAGAAAGTATAAAACTCTACCAGCAGGTTCTTGCTATTAACCACATTAGTAAAGAAAAATTTCAAACCAGTTTTGCGTTTTATCAATCACATCCTTCCTTTTTAAAAACAATAATGGATTCAATTGCCAATACTACTACTACAGCAAGAGCAGCACCTGCTGAAATAAAAAATCGGGTACCGGTAGAAGACAGTTTGAATAATGCAGTGGCTCCGTTAGCAAAGAAAGATACCGCCCGGGTTTTAAGGAAAAGAAAAAAAATCAGGATTCAATAGGTTGCAGGGTATTATAAATACAAGTTTCCTATTTTTACTTTTTAATAGTTTTTTCATGAATAAAATTGTTGCAACTGCTGATGAAGCTATTTGCGATATAATGGATGGTGCTACATTGCTGCTGGGGGGCTTTGGCTTATGTGGTATACCGGAAAATTGCATTGCTGCGATAGTGAAAAAAGGAACTAAAAATTTGACTTGCATCTCTAATAATGCCGGCGTAGATGATTTTGGAATTGGGCTGATGTTGAAACAAAAGCAAGTGAAGAAAATGGTATCATCTTATGTGGGCGAAAATGCGGAGTTTGAACGGCAACTGCTCAATGGTGAGTTGGAAGTAGACTTAATACCCCAGGGCACATTAGCTACCCGTTGTATGGCAGCAGGATATGGTATGCCGGCCATTTTTACACCTGCAGGTGTGGGTACAGAAGTTGCAAAAGGGAAGGAGGTACGTAATTTTAATGGCAAAGACTATTTGCTGGAACTTGCATTTGATGCTGATTACGCAATGGTAAAGGCCTGGAAAGGCGACACGGATGGCAATCTCATTTACAAATACACCGCAAGAAATTTTAATCCATTGATGGCTATGGCCGGAAAAATTACTATAGCCGAAGTTGAGCACCTGGTACCAGCAGGTGAATTAGACCCCAATAATATTCATACACCAGGCATTTATGTTCACCGGATTTTTCAGGGAATTAATTACGAAAAAAGGATTGAACAAAAAACCATACGTAAAGTAATTTGATAATCATACAATTTAGAAATTGTCATGGCCTTAACCAAGGAACAAATAGCACAGCGGATCGCCAGGGAATTACAGGATGGTTACTATGTAAATCTCGGAATTGGCATTCCTACCTTGGTAGCTAATTATATACCGGAAGGAATTAATGTAGTACTGCAAAGTGAAAATGGATTATTGGGGATGGGCCCTTTTCCCATCGAAGGTGACGAGGATCCGGATTTGATTAATGCAGGTAAACAAACTATTACAACCGTACCTGGCTCTGCTTTTTTTGATTCTGCTATGAGCTTTGGGATGATAAGGGCCGGCAAAGTTGACTTAACGGTATTAGGTGCAATGGAAGTAAGTGAAAAAGGAGATATAGCCAATTGGAAAATTCCCGGAAAAATGGTGAAGGGAATGGGTGGTGCGATGGACCTTGTTGCCAGTGCAAAAAATATTATTGTAGCGATGGTACATAGTAATCCAAAAGGGGAATCAAAACTATTACCAGCATGTACATTGCCGCTAACGGGCATTGGCTGTGTAAAAAAAATTGTTAGTGATTTAGCCGTTCTTGATGTAACAGAAAAAGGCTTCAGGTTACTGGAAAGAGCTCCCGGGGTAACAGTAGATGAAATAAAATCGAAAACAGCAGGAAATCTGATTGTAGATGGAGAAATACCGGAGATGCAATTTTGATAATTATTTTATCCGGCAAATACTTATAGATGGCAACAAGACGCAAATAGCGTTAATCTATGAGGTTATTTTTAACGGCAAAGAAAACAAGGCCAGCCGTATTTTTGCTTCCAAAACGCTCCATTAGCCTGTCTTTAATAGCTTCAACAGTGCGGGGGCTGATTTCCATTTTCTGTGCTATTTCTGCTGCGGTAAATTCCATACATATAAAGCGTAACACATCCTTTTCTTTATCACTCAGAGTGATTTCATTATTAAGTGAAGGCACTACTTTTTGACGGGAATGGGATTTTTTAAGCAGTATCCTGTTAACAAAATTATTGAGGTAATAGCCTTTTTCAGAAACTTCCATAATTGCACGACGAATCTCCTGCGGCTCAGAATTTTTAAGAAGGTACCCATTAGCCCCATTTTCCATCAGGTGATAGACAAATCTTTCGTCTTCATACATACTTAAGATGAGAACTTTTATGTGTGGGTATTGTTTGCTGATTGTTTTTGTTGCCTCAATGCCATCTTTGCCTGGCATGCGGAGATCCATTAATACCACATCAGGTTCCGAAGCTGCTAATCCTCCCAGCAGGTCATCTCCATTTTCAGCTTCCTGTACAAATTTTATATTGGTAAATGGTCGCAGGGAAAGAATTACTCCCTTCCGAAAGATTTTATGGTCATCAGCAATTGCTACTTTAATGTTTCCCATTAGTTATCAGGTATTGGATAAAATTAGTGATTTATCAGGTATACAATATTTATTAGGTTAATAATACTTCAGGGGCTGAAGTATTATTGATAAGGCTGGTCGTTGGGCAGTTCAATGGTTACTTTATAATATGTCTGTGAAATATCTTTTTCAAAATTAATATTACCATGTACCAGCCGCAGGCGGCTGCTGATATTCTTCAACCCAAGTCCCACTGTACTTTTATTAAGTTTATCAAAATCTGATTGTACAAGACCCCGGCCATCATGATGTATCCTAAGATAAAACTTATCAGCATGTACATTTTGGGTAAGATGAATAAAACTGGAATTACTATGTTTGAGAATATTATTAATGAGTTCCTGAACTATGCGGAACATAACCAGTTCTTTTTCTTCTTTCAGCCTCTCTTTATATTCATGAAAACGGCTGCTTGCATTAATAGCACCAGACCCACTTATTTTTTGAAAAAGATCATTAACGGCAGATTCGAGCCCAAAGTTTTTTAGCGTTGGGGGCATCAGACTGTGACTGATATTTCGAACCAGCTGTATAGTATCATCTATTATCTGGCGGGCCTGGAAGATAGACTGTAGTTGAGTTGCTTTATCCTGGTTTACCAAGTTTTCATTCAGGTAAAGACGGGCAGTGGCAAGTAAAGGCCCGGCATCATCGTGGAGATCTGCAGCAAGGCGTTGCCGTTCCTCTTCCTGGAGTTTGATAGAGGCATTGAGCAATATTTTTTGTTGCTCCTGTTCCATCTGCTGCAGTTTGGATTGAAACCGGAGTACCCGCCGCTGGTGCATGATGATAAATATAATAAGGCTGACGGTTAGCACCACCATGCCGAGAGTGCCAAGAAAAAGCACAAAGGAAACTCCTGATTTGGTGGTTTGAAGTAAAAACATAGTGGCTTAGTGGTTGCAGTTTAAATCATGTCTAAATAGGGAACTTTCGAAGATTTCATTCCATTATTATTAGTTGATTTTTTTTTATATAAAACAATACTAACAGCAAAAAGAATATTCTTGATTATTTCCGGAATAAAAGTCCAATACCAGTACTCTGTAGATAGCTGATTCGCTAAAATTGTAAAAAAGAAATTACATCCCAGGTATAATAAGATGCCTACCACTATCCAAAATCCAGGGTCATTATAAATATACGTAGTGCGGTTCTCACTAAAGGATTGATGAAAATAGATGAATACGTAGATTAAAATCAAGATTGTTTCAATACCTACTGGTATAGAATCTACTCTTTGAGGCCTGGAAAGAAAGAAATGTAATATTTCAAATATTACAAAAAGGATGGAAAAAAGTACTATAATTTTTTTAAACTTAATTTTTTGAACCTGTGCCCAAAGCAAATAAGCAAAAAACATATATTCGAGAGTAGTATATATTGACTGTTGAACTTTCCTGAAGTTTTTGGGGATATCATAATAAAAGTGCAGGAAAAGATAGAAAAGAATACCATACAACATTAGAGAAATCAATATTGGATTTCTTTTGCCCCTTACAATTACATAAAATATGGGTAGTAAGAGGTAAGAATATTCAAGCAGATATGAAAAAAGCTTTTCTATAATTTGGATTTTGTCCAAAAATAGAAAAACTTTTATAAGTTTAAAACCTTTTCTGGAAACGCCTTATTCTTCAACCCACATTATGGATTCTACATCCCAATTTTGGTAACGTCCAGATTTTACATTCTTTTTCATAACAGTAACATTTTTAAGCCTTTCAATTTGATTTCGAACTTAAAATTTGATTTTTTACAGATAGATCGCAATCGGTATCCAAACAGGTATAAACCATTATAATCGCAGGAAATGTAATACCGGCGGGGTTTTTAGCTATTTAAGCAGGTAATAACACGTCTATAAAAAAAGTATTTATTCTCTGTAAAAATAGTAAATTTACGGTATTTAAAATAGTATACTTACCAAGAACATCCACGATAAAAGATTAGGTTATTAACAGCGGTGGAAAAGAAGCATGTCAGGCAATGCCCATTAGAGAGCTAATGTAATAATAAAAATGAAACTCCGTATTATTCACCAGGTAATTTGAAAGAGGTTGACTGACATTGGATTTCAGATGTTTTTTATCAGAATTTAAAGGCTTATTTAAAGATGATTTTACAAAAATTAAAAGATTTATAAGGGGGTAAATATCTGCCACCTAACAATTACAAAAATATATTTACCACACCATCAAAACAATAGAAATATCCCGTTATTTGATAAGTTATTTATTACTGTGGCAGTAGTATTATTACAACAGCACCATGAAAATGTACGATTTTCAGCATGAAAATATACGGCAGGGTAACTTTTTATTGTAAACACGACCAAAAAATCAATTATGGGGATTTATATTTATTGTTTCGACGGGTAGAAATCATTAGGAATTGCTAATTAAAAAAGAGTATTTTTACGCAAGATCAATATCCCATTATTAACTGCAAAAACTTCTCCACCTTATGTCCCAGATTATTAAAGTAGCTATTGCCGATGATCACCAGATATTCCGGGATGGCATCCGTATGGCGCTGAAAGACAAAGAATATCTTAAAATCATTTGGGAGGCGGTTGACGGCAAAGACTTGATGCACAAGCTGGAATTAAAACTCCCTGATGTAATTCTAATGGATATCCGTATGCCTGAAATTGATGGTATTAATGCCATCAGCATCATCCGTAAAGAATACGAAGCACTTAAGATTATTGTACTTACCATGTATGATGATCAGGAGATGATTACCAAAATGATGGAAATGGGGGCCAATGCTTACCTTACTAAAACTACCGATCCCGAAGAAATATACCAGGCTATCCTTACTTGCATGAATGATGATTTCTATTTTAACGAATTAGTTAATAAAGCCGTTCTTTTAAAGCTGCAACACAAAAAAACTGTTCGTCAGTTTTATCCAAATCCGGTAAAGTTTTCGGAAAAAGAAATTAAAATATTGAAACTGATTGCCGAGGATAAAACCACGGAAGAAATTTCTAAAGAGGTATTTCTCAGCCCCCGTACTATTGAAACGATTCGTCAGAACATGAAACAAAAAGTTGGTGCCAAAACTATTGCCGGCTTGGTTATGTATGCCATGCGGAATAAGCTTTTAGAATGACCTCACCCAAAATCCCTCTTGCGGAAGAAGAGGGTTTCGAAATCTCCGATTGAATTAAGTGGTTTTTAAAAACTCCTCATGTCAAATATCAACGATACTTATTTTAATGGTGCTTATAAAGAAATCTGGCGAACTGTAATTCCGGAAGAATTAACAACGAAGGAAGTCGATTTTATGCTGAATTATTTTATGCTTCAGCCAGGAAATGAATTGCTTGATTTAATGTGTGGTTATGGCAGGCATGCTATCGCATTGGCCAGAAAAGGAATGATTGTTACTGCTATTGATAACCTGGGTGATTATATCAATGAAATAAAACAGGTGGCAGAAAAAGAAAGCCTTTCTATTACCGCCATTCAATCGGATGTTACAAAATTTTCAGTTGATGTTCAATTTGATCTTGCAATGATAATGGGTAACAGCCTTAATTTTTTTAATGCAGCTGATACCACCGGGCTTTTGACAAATATTTCCACACATTTAAAACCCGGCGGGCATATCTTAATTAACAGCTGGACTCTTGCGGAGATTGCCATTAAAAACTTCAAAGACAAAAGCTGGAGTTATATTGGTGATATGAAATTTTTGGTTGATAGTAAATTTCTTTTTCATCCTGCCCGTATTGAAGCTGAAAGCACAATGATAGCACCTGACGGCACTGTAGAAGTTAAAAAAGGGATTGATTACATTTTTTCCCTTAATGAAATGGAAGCTATGTTACAGCAGGCTGGTTTTCTACTAAAAGAAATATACAGTATTCCCGGCAAGAAAAAATTTGCGATCGGTGAGCCACGGGCCTACATTGTGGCACAGAAACCCTGATTATCCAAAATAAAATTATGTATAGTACATAAAAAACCCCGGCGTTATGAGGACCGGGGCTTAAATGTTACTGTTACGAAAAGAAAAAGGTCTAAAAATTTTCAGGACAAAGATTAAAGCGTTTAATTTCTCATCAACAGATATCGGATATTAAAAACAGGACTTAAATTTAAAAGAGAAAGTTGATTGGCCGGTGAGAGTCGCCTGGTTCTTACAAAGGATTTGGAAATATTTTTTGGACGGTATTTGGACGTTGGATGAGGAAAACGATTCATCCGATTCAATCAACTTTCTGAAACAAAAGTAACTGCATCTCCAATCCCCGACAAGAGCATAACTGCCCTATTTACATTGTTCGGCATTTACGCAACCATACGTAAAAATTCAAAATCAGCTTCGTATTACTTCGTTTATAGTATAAAGTACTGGTACTTTCCACAGATGAGAAATCAAGTACTTTCCCTATGGTATATGTTGCAGGAATATTCCAACTTGCACCCAAGAACAAATACATATCCAATTAATTTTTTTACTCAATAATCCAATTCATGAAAAACCCCGAATCCAACACCGTAATTAAAGTCGCCATCGCTGATGATCACACTCTTTTCCGTACCGGAGTAAAAACTTCACTTCAAAGCCGTAAAGACATCCAGATGGTAGCTGAGGCTGAAAATGGTATGCAGTTGTTAAACTTATTGCGCCACATACAGCCCGATGTAGTTTTACTTGATATTCAAATGCCCATCATGGATGGCCTGACAACGTTGCCAGAAATTAAAAAGCTTTACCCGAATGTGAAAGTGATTATGCTTTCCATGCATAATGATCATTCCGTTATTTCTAAAATGATGGAAATAGGCGCTAATTCTTATCTGACAAAAGAATCTGGTTCAGAAATGATTTATGAAGCTATTCGTGCCGTGTACGAGCAGGACTTTTTCTTTAATGAACTTACTAATAAGGCATTATTAAGTGGACTACGTACCAAACGTCATGCTGAATCTTCTATGCCGCAGGATGTTCAACTGACTGACAAGGAAATTACTATTCTTAAACTGATGTGTGACGAAAAGAGTACTAAAGAGATTGCAGATATGGTAGACCTTAGTCCCAGAACAGTGGAAGCTATCCGTGACAAATTGAAAACAAAAACAGGAACCAAATCAATGGCGGGCCTGGTAATGTACGCTGTAAAGGCCGGATTAGTAGAACAAGCATAAGCATTCTATATCCCCTCTTAAAGCAGAATTACAAAAGCTCCGATATTTTTAAAGTCATTCCAAACGGAATGACTTTTTTTATTTTACTTTGATTGAATGAATAGTATTTGCTTTAATGGTAAAATTATTACAGAAAATGAACCGGTATTGCTGGCTTCTAACAGAAGCTATCGGTATGGCGATGGTTTATTTGAAACAATGAAAATTAAGGATGGCAATATTTTATTGGCCCCTAATCATTTCGAAAGATTATTTGGCAGCCTGTCCCTCTTAAAATTTGATGTTCCGCAACTATTTAACAAAGAAAAGTTGGAGAAGGATGTATTGCACCTATGCCGCAAAAATAAATGTGAGAAACTGGCAAGAATGAGGTTATCTGTTTTCAGGGGAAATGGTGGTTTATATGATGATAACAAAACATTGCAATACATAATTGAGTGCTGGTCATTAAATGAATCTGTAAATAAAATAAATGAAAATGGATTGGTAATTGATATTTACCCTGATGGGGAAAAGAGTTGTGATAAATTTTCTAATCTCAAATCTGCCAACTTTCAACTTTATTCAATGGCGGCATTATTTGCAAAAGAAAATAAACTAAATGACAGCCTTGTATTAAACACATTTGGACGTATTGCTGATTCCACCATTGCAAATATTTTTTTAATTAAAGCCGAAACAATTATTACTCCTTCATTAAAGGAAGGCTGTATAAATGGGGTAATGCGGAAATATCTGCTTGAAAAATTGAAAGCGGAAGACTCAAGCCTGGAGGTAGAAGAAAGGACAATTACAATATCTGATGTAAAAAATGCTGATGAAATATTTCTGACCAATGCCATTAATGGTATCCGATGGGTAGGGCAGTGCAGCAATAGTAAATATACAAATGTGAAAACAATTGAACTTTATAATCGGTTTATTAAAACAATTATGCCCTGATATTGTTTCCTGTATAGTATGAAACCTATCGTTAATATTTTTTGGTTTAGAAGAGATCTTCGCCTCCGGGACAATGCGGGTTTATTTCATGCATTGAAAGACAACAACCCTGTGCTTCCCCTTTTTATTTTTGACACGAACATATTGGATGAACTGGATGATAAGGCAGACAGGCGGGTAGAGTTTATTCATCTTGCTTTATTAGA
>JBKJXQ010000213.1:0-4757 GCA_046716235.1 Chitinophagaceae bacterium | reverse complement strand
CAAAATGTTAGGGAAAGATAAGAATAATCACGGATGTAAAAGATTGGAAATGGATTTAGGAATTATTTTACTCCGGCACAAAATCTATTTAATCCTTCTTAATCCACACCATCCGTGATTTTTTTTCCTTAATTTCAATATCCATTAAATAAAATAACTATGACACTATTAATTATAATCGGTGCTATTGTGCTTATAGCACTTTGGGTAATGAATCTTTACAATGGGTTGGTGCGTTTACGAAACAGAAGACAAAATGCTTTTGCCGATATTGATGTGCAGCTTCGACAAAGACATGACCTCGTTCCGCAATTGGTTGAAACTGTGAAAGGATATGCTGGCCATGAAAAAGAAGTTTTTACTAAAATAACCGAAGCCCGTAGTGCTGCCATGAATGCTACTACCATTGATGGTAAAATTGCTGCTGAACAGCAATTGACTTCTGCCCTGGCTGGATTAAAAGTGCAGGTAGAAGCGTATCCCGATTTAAAAGCCAATCAAAACTTTTTGCAATTGCAGGAAGAACTGAGTGATATTGAAAATAAACTGGCTGCCAGTCGTCGCTTCTTTAATGCAGCTACAACAGAATACAATAATTCCGTTGAATCTTTCCCAAGCAACCTGATAGCCAAAAACTTTGGTTTCAACCGTGAAATCATGTTTGACCTGGGTACGGATACAAGGAAACAAATGGAAGAACCACCACAAATAAAATTTTAGCCCCCATCCCCTAAAGGAGAGTTAAGTAATATGCAATACGTAGGACTCGATAAACAAATCCGTAAAAATAATTTCAACTCAATCCTTTTATTAATTGCATTCCCGGCATTGATGCTGGCAATGTTTTATTTATTTTTCTTTTTTGTCAACGAACAGAGGATTGATGAAGCCAATCAATATTTTATACAGACCATGCCTTTTGTGTTGGCTGGTACAGGCATCTGGTTTTTAATAGCCTGGGCAGGTCACTCTACTTTCATACGTATGGCTACCGGCAGTAAGCCATTAGACAGAATAGAAAATAAAAGAGTTTATAATCTTGTTGAGAATCTTTGCATATCACAAGGCATGACCATGCCGAAAATTTATATTATTGACGATGATTCGCTGAATGCTTTTGCAAGCGGCATCAGTGCCCGTAGTTTTTCTATTTCATTATCAAAGGGTATTATTCAAAAATTAGATGATGAAGAACTGGAAGGTGTTATTGCTCACGAACTTTCTCATATTAAAAACCGGGATGTACGTTTATTAATAGTTTCTATCATTTTTGTTGGCATCTTTTCTTTTTTGGCAGAAATCGCTTTTCGCAGTCTGCGTTTTGCGGGTGGCAAAAAAAGTAAAGACAGCAAAGGCAGCGGTGCTATTGTATTAATAGCTATTGTAATTACCGCCGTTGCATACCTGATTGCGATTATTCTCCGCTTCGGTATTAGCCGCAAAAGAGAATATCTTGCTGATGCAGGTGCCGCGGACATGACCAAGAAACCTTATGCCCTCGCCAATGCATTAAGAAAAATTTCGGGTGATCCATTAATAGAAGCTGTAGAAAGCCGTGATGTAGCCCAACTTTTTATTGACAATCCAAAACCTTCTGCACATACATCTGCATCCTGGGATAATATGTTTGCTACGCATCCGCCTATTGACAAGAGAATAGAGTTGTTGGAACAGTTCAGCCCCCTCTAACTCCCCCACAAGGGGATAATCCACAACACAGACCCTTAAAGTGTTAAACACTTTAATCATTTCAATATTCATGATTTTAGAAAATACCGAAATGACTTATCGAATATCAGGGCTGTGCGTTGAAAAGCCCTCCTTTGGAAGGTTGGGAGGCTATCTTTTCCCCCCCAACATCGGCACAAAAGAAAAATGATCAAACACTTCTTCCTTCAATGCACCGTTTTCCAGTTTGGTTATGCGCATCATCTGTTGCGTATCTCCAGCCCCCAGCGGAATCACCATCATTCCATCAGGTTTTAATTGCTGAATTAATTTTTGCGGAATCTCCGGCGCAGCAGCGGTAATAATTACTTTATCAAAAGGCCCATAAGTGGGTAAGCCTTCGAAACCATCGCCATAAAAAAATTTGATTGAATGATATTTTTTCAGGAACTGAAATGTCTTGTTGGCATCAAACAATTTCTTTTGCCTTTCTATTGTGTACACCTGTGCACCTAACTCTGCAAGTACTACCGCCTGGTAGGCACTGCCGGTGCCTATCTCCAATACTTTTTGAAATGGTTTTAACTCCAGTAATTGGGATTGATAAGCCACAGTATATGGTTGTGAAATAGTTTGTCCTTCTCCAATAGGAAAAGCAATATCCTCGTAAGCTTTTTCATCAAAAGCAGAATCGAGGAAATAATGGCGGGGCACTTCTAAAATGGCATCCAGCACTCTTTCATCCGTTATTCCTTTTGCAATAATGGTTTGAAGTAATTTTTTTCGAAGGCCTTTGTGGCGGTAAGTATCATCAGTTGGTCTCATAAGCTGGGTGCAATATAATTAACCCTTCATAATATGCGGAAATTTTCCAAAACCATTTGTGTATATTTAAAAAGAAATTTGTTTAATGAAAAAACTCTTCTTGTTTTGTATAGTGCTTATGCTGCTTGCCTGTAAATCATCTGTCCGTAAATATAATACATGGGAAATAACAGGAGGAAGCAAAGAAGGTATCCGCTATTCTTCGCTCACGCAGATTGATACCACCAATGTTCATTTGCTAAAGCCTGCCTGGATATTTAATACCGGCGATGCTGATACTGCGAAGTTTTCACAAATGCAATGCAACCCCATTATTATTGATTCGGTAATGTATGTTACATCTCCTACCCTTAAACTATACGCATTGCAGGCAGCAACAGGAAAAAAAATATGGGAATTCAATCCTGATTCCCTGTACAGTAATACCAGTTGGTGGCACTTCATTATAACTAATAACCGCGGAGTTACTTATTGGACGGATGGAAAAGAAGACAAAAGAATTTTTTTTGTAACGGGTTCTTTAATAAACTGTATAAATGCTACTACGGGTAAATTGATAACCGGCTTTGGCAATAATGGCACAAAAGATCTGCATGATGATATGGGTACAGATGTAAAAGATCTGCTTGTTGTAGCTACTTCACCAGGTATTATTTATAAAAATTTATATATACTTGGTTCAAGGGTAGATGAAGGTCCCGCAGCAGCGCCGGGTCACATCCGGGCATTTGATGTAATAACAGGTAAACTGCAATGGATCTTTCACACTATTCCATTTCCGGGTGAGGAGGGTTATGAAACATGGGAAGATAGTATCGCATATAAACATATAGGGGGAGCAAATAGCTGGAGCGGTTTTACACTCGATGAAGACCGGGGATTGCTGTTTGCACCTACCGGTTCTGCATCTTTTGATTTTTACGGTGGAAAAAGAAGAGGCAGTAATTTATTTGCTAATTGTTTGCTGGCTCTTGATGCCGCAACAGGTAAAAGAAAATGGCATTTCCAGTTTGTACATCATGATCTGTGGGATTATGATCTTCCCACTCCACCCGCATTAGTGACAATAAAAAAAGATGGGAAAGAAATTGATGCAGTGGCCCAAACCACTAAGCATGGTATGGTTTGGTTATTTGAAAGAGAATCAGGAAAACCAGTATACCCTATAAATGAGATACCCGTTGATTCAATTTCAGAATTATACAATGAAAAAGTATGGCCAACACAGCCTATACCAACTTTTATCAAGCCATTTGTGCGACAAGTATTTTCTGCTGATGATATCAATCCTTACTTACCCGATACTTCTATAGCTAAATTGAAAAAAGATTTGCTGGGATATCGTTATGGTAAAATGTTTATTCCACCAGGTAAACAAACTTCTGTTGTCTTTCCTGGATATGATGGCGGAGCTGAATGGGGAGGCCCAACCTTTGATCCTGAAACAGGAATGTTTTATGTTAATGCCAATGAAATGGCCTGGCTGTTAACAATAAAAGATGTAAAACCGGAACCCCAAAAAAATGAAAATTATGGGCAGGCAGGTATTCGCCTATACCAGAAGTATTGCAGCAATTGTCATGGGGCAGATCGTAAAGGAAGCGGTAATTATCCTGCAGTAATTAATGTACAGTCAAAATATAAATCAAATGATATAGTTTCTTTATTAAATTCCGGACGAAGAATGATGCCTTCTTTTAATCATATAGGTAAAGAAGAAAAAAATGCAATTGTTTCTTATATCCTTGAATTAAAAAAAGAGCAGCAACAAAAATTTGTTGCCCCTCCAAACCCTGTTGATACATTTCGAAATCTTCCCTATGCTATAACAGGCTATTATAAATTTTTAAGTCCGGAGGGTTATCCTGCCATTAAACCGCCATGGGGAACCATTTCAGCCATTAATCTTAATTCAGGTGAATATATCTGGAAAAATCCTTTGGGTGAATATAATGACCTTAAAGCAAAAGGCATTCCTGCTACCGGTACAGAAAACTATGGTGGATCGGTAGTAACGGCTGGGGGATTATTATTTATAGCCGCTTCAAAAGATGGAAAATTCAGATGCTTTAATAAGCTATCAGGGAAACTTTTGTGGGAAACTGATTTGCCTGCTCCCGGCTTCGCTACTCCTTCCGTTTATGAAATCGATTGCAATCAATACATAGTTATTGCCTGTGGCGGTGGTAAGCTGGAAACTAAGTCATGTGATGCTTATGTAGCTTTTGCATTACCTGATTAATTAAAACTTTTACTGATTACAC
>JBKJXQ010000212.1:0-3074 GCA_046716235.1 Chitinophagaceae bacterium | reverse complement strand
GATTAACCAGTCAACTTTTTTCTACACCAATCAAAAAAAAGACACCGGGTCAAGCCCGGTGTGACATTGCGTTCTAAAAACGGTGTGACATTGCGTTTTAAATTTATATAAGAATATCAGTTATGCCTTCGATTTTTTCTCTTCTTCTTTGGCTTTGAATGTAAATGAAAGTTTACTGTTTTCTATATCTGCATCTGCTATCAATACATCACCGGCTTTTACATTTAGATTAAGAATTTCTTCTGCCAGCGGGTCTTCCAGGTATTTTTGAATAGCCCTGTGCAACGGACGGGCACCAAATTGCTGGTCATATCATTTATCGGCCAAGAAAGATTTGGCAGCTTCTGTCAGTTCAAGACTGAAACCAAGAATAGTAAGCCGCTTAGTTACCCCCTTCATCAAAATATCAATGATATTGAAAATATTTTCTTTGGTAAGACTGTTGAAGATTACCACATCATCAATACGATTTAAAAACTCCGGTGAGAAGGTACGCTTCAATGCTTTTTCTATTACCTGCTTATTATTTTCATCCAGGTTATCGGTACGGGATTGCGTGGCAAATCCAACACCATCTCCAAAATCCTTTAATTGCCGGGCACCGATATTAGAAGTCATAATAATCAGGCTGTTTTTAAAATCAACCCTGCGGCCTAATCCGTCAGTTAGCTGCCCATCATCTAATACCTGCAATAAAATATTATAAATATCCGGATGTGCTTTTTCTATTTCATCGAGCAGGATAACACTATATGGTTTGCGGCGAACTTTTTCTGTTAACTGCCCACCTTCTTCGTAGCCCACATAACCGGGAGGTGCACCCACTAACCGGCTTACGGTAAATTTTTCCATGTATTCACTCATGTCAATGCGTATCAATGCATCTTCTGAATCGAACATATATTTTGCCAGCGATCTTGCCAACTCTGTTTTACCTACCCCTGTCGGGCCAAGAAAAATAAATGATCCTATTGGTTTTTTAGGATCTTTCAATCCTACCCTGTTTCTTTGAATGGCTTTTACTACTTTCTGTATGGCATCCTTTTGCCCAACCACCATGTCTGCCATATCATCCGCCATTCTGCGCAGCTTCTCTGTTTCGGCCTGCACCATTCTTTTTACTGGAATGCCGGTCATCATACTTACTACTTCTGCAATATCTTCTTCACCAATCGGGAAACGTTTGTGTTTGCTTTCTTCTTCCCAATCATTCTTTGCTTTTTCTAAATCTTCCTGCAAACGCTTTTCTGTATCCCGCAATGAAGCGGCTTCTTCAAACTTCTGGCTTTTTACCACTTTGTTTTTCTCATTCTTAACATCTTCTATCTTTCCCTCCAGCTCCACAATATTTTGCGGTACATTGATATTTTTTAAATGCACCCTGGCACCTACTTCATCCATCACATCAATCGCTTTATCAGGAAGAAGGCGGTCGGTAACATAACGGTCGCTCAGTTTTACACAGGCATCAATAGCTTCCTGATCATAATTTACATTATGGTAATCTTCATATTTTGATTTAATGTTGTTTAATATCTGGATAGTATCGTCCACACTTGGAGGGTTTACCATCACTTTTTGAAAACGACGATCAAGGGCTCCGTCTTTTTCAATGTACATCCGGTATTCATCCAGTGTTGAAGCACCAATACATTGCAATTCTCCCCGGGCTAATGCTGGTTTAAATATATTACTTGCATCCAACGAACCACTGGCACCACCAGCACCTACAATGGTATGCAATTCATCAATAAACAGAATTACATCACGGTTTTTCTCCAGTTCATTCATGATGGCTTTCATTCTTTCTTCAAACTGGCCACGGTATTTAGTACCGGCCACCAATGCAGCAAGATCAAGCGATACAACCCGTTTATCAAACAATACCCTGGAAACTTTACGTTGTACAATACGAAGAGCAAGCCCTTCTACAATAGCAGTTTTACCCACACCCGGTTCACCAATTAATATGGGGTTGTTCTTTTTACGGCGGGAAAGTATTTGTGATAATCTTTCTATTTCCGATTCCCTGCCAACGATGGGATCCAATGCCCCCAACTCAGCCATTTTGGTAATATCACGGCCAAAGTTATCAAGCACCGGTGTTTTGCTTTTAGTAACACTTTGTTTAGTACTTCCTTTTTGCTGAGCATATTTTTTTTCTTCATCAAAGTCATCTTCATTCTCATCGGTATACTCGGCACGGGGATCGCTTGATTTTACGATGCCCAGTTCTTGTCTGAAAAGATCGTAGTCCACGTCAAATTGATTTAATATTTGTGTAGCAATATTTTCTTTGTTCTTGAGAATAGAAAGCATCAGGTGTTCGGTTTCTACGGTAGCACTCTTTAATGCCTTTGCTTCGAGTACCGTAACCCGGATTACTTTTTCTGCCTGCTTCGTTAGCGGCAGGCTATTGATATTTGCAATATTCTTGCCGGTTTTATCTTTTACGGCAAGTTCTATTTCCTTTCGGAGTTCATAAAGATCGACGTTAAAACTTTTGAGAATGCGGACGGCTGTATTATCCCCTTCCCGGATGAGGCCGAGCAGCAGATGTTCTGTACCGATAAAATCATTTCCGAGCCTTAATGCTTCTTCCCTGCTGAAGGAAATAATTTCTTTAACCTGGGTTGAAAAATTGTTATCCATTTAAGATTATTGGGGTTATACAATATTAACGAATAAATTTGGTACCTGTTCTTCTGTAATTATAAACGGAATGTTGATAATTTAAGTTGTTCAGGTTTTTTTATTTATCAGCTTTCCGTTTTGCCTGCTGCCAGGAGGGTTAATGCGGGAAACAAATAAAGTGTACTAAACGTATGAACGTCAAAACAGATACCAAAGAGAAATTTCATGCCATCACGGTTATCGAGCCATCTCTTTCTGCTACAATGACAGATAAGCTCGGTGATTGTTTGCTTCCTTACCTGCAAAATGACGTTAAAAACATAGTGCTTATACTTAAAGATACTTTATCTATTGATGTGGCTGCAGCAGAAAAGCTGGTTTATATTCAACAAAAATTCTACGAGAACAATGCTTCTTTTGTTATCTGCGAATTACAAAAA
>JBKJXQ010000211.1:0-5148 GCA_046716235.1 Chitinophagaceae bacterium | reverse complement strand
TCTGCCGGGTTGCTATTATCTGTAAAGGAAATACTTTGTCCTGTACAAACATCTTATTTGTCAACAATAAAAGAACCTGTGGGTTGGGGATGAATAGTGTTTAATACAATAGTAGTATCGTGTACACAACCAGCCCCGGTTTTTACATGTAAGTTCACATTAAAAGGGCCCGTGCTATTATATATATGTGTTGGATTGCTGCCAGTAGAAGTGTTTAATGTTCCACTTGCAGGGTCACCGAAATTCCATAAGTAACTAAATGCTGCCTGTGTACCATCTGCTATGGTGGAAGTATTAGTAAATATTACACTTGCTGATGGCAAACAGGCACTTGCAGGTATAGTAAAGTTTGGTTTAGGAATAGGATTTACCAAAACTGGCAATGTTGTTACAGCACTCTTGCAATTATTATTAGTGGTTACGTAAAGTTTTACATTATAAGAACCCCAGGAAGAAAACAGGTGTGATGGATTCTGTAAAGTTGATAAGTTAGCGGCTCCACTTGCAGGATCACCAAAATCCCAATTCCAACCGGTAATAGTTCCATTCCCCGCAGGGATAGTTGATGTAGTGCTATTAAAATCAACCACACTATTCTGACAGGCCAATGAAGAGAATGTAAATTTAGCAACCGCAGTTTCAAAAACCCTTAATGTATTTGATATGGTATCAACACAGCCTCCTGTGGTAGAAGTAAAAGTATACTTTATGCGATGTGTTCCTGGTCCCGCAACAGAAGGAGTAAACAACCCCGCTGCACTAATACCGGGGCCGCTGTATATTCCATTGCCAGGCACTGCACCAATTTCAACTGCCTGGGTAACCTGGTAAGGTATCGCATCAAGGCATATATCAGGAATGGGATTGAATTGAATTTTGGGTGCCGCATTAACCACAATTATTTTTATTATATCGTTTACTCAGGTGGCTCCGGAATAAGCCCTGTATCGGATAGTAAATGTTTTAGTAAGCGGCGTTTGAAAATTTGGATATAAGTGCTTGTATATTTTACCCGATACCGGAAAATCATCCGTTTGAAATACAGCAGGTGTTCCGGTATTATCCCAATAAATTTCAACTTTGGTTATACTGCCAAAATTTACTGTAGACCCATCCTGGATAGCTACAGAATCATTAGCACAAAGTATAGCCGGATTCAACGCATTAAAATTAGCAACCGGAATATCACCATTTACTGTAAATGATTTTGAAAGGGTTGTTATACATCCGGTATTGCTTGTAGTTGTAAGCGTAACAGTATAATTACCTACGGCTGAATAAGCATGTTGGGGATTTTGGAGTGATGAAATATTTAATGGTCCGCTGCCCGGATCGCCAAAATTCCAGGCCCAGTTTGTTATAGAACCAGCTGTAATTACAGTAGCATCTGTAAACTGTGCAAAAGCATCACTAAGACATACTTCCGGTAAAATGAAATCAACGACTGGTTGCGGATTTATTGTAACGTTCTTGCTAAGTATGGGATTACTGGTACAACTTTTATCGGTTGTTACAGATAAGGTAACAGTATACACTCCTGCAGTTGCATAAGTGTGAGAAGGATTTTGGAGATTTGAAGTACTACCATCACCAAAATTCCAGTTCCAACCGGTTATAATGCCTGCATTAGCAATGGACAAATCTGTAAATGATAAAACTTTTGTTTCGCAGGAAGGAGTTGAAACAGAAAAATCAGGGGTAGGTAATGAATAGACATTTACCGTTGTGACACCTGATTGTACCTGGCTGCAAACGGTAGCAGAAGCATCAACGACACTCAGGAGATTATAATTGAATGTACCCGCAGTATTTGTGGGAACCACAATAGTAACAGAATTGCCGGTTATAGTAGTTATTGTTTGGTTAGCCCCTCCATTTATGTTGTAAGTAAAAGTATAGGGCCCCGATGCACCTGTAGCGGTAAATGTAACAGCTGGTGATGGTGCATTCAGACAAACTGATGTAGTACCACTTATGCTGGCAGTAGGTAAATTATTTATCGTAATAGTTACCGAACCTGTTTGAGGCTGACTGCAAGATGCAGCACTTGCACCCTGCACACTTACCAGGTTATAAATAAATGTTCCGGCTGTTGTAGTTGGCACTGCAATGGTTACAGTATTACCAACTGTTGTGGCTACAGTCTGGTTAGAACCTCCATTAATATTATAGGTAAATAAATATGGTGCAGCACCTCCGGCACCTGTAAATGTAATAGTTGGGGAAGCTGCATTTTTACAGACAGTAGCTGTACCAGTAATAATAGCTGTTGGTAATGGATTAACTATAACTGTGGCGGAACCAGTTTGAAGTTGGCTGCACAATGCAGGGCTGGCATCTTTTACACTTATCAGGTTATATGTAAACGTTCCGGCGGTCATAACAGGTACTGATACTGTTACACTATTTCCACTTGTAGTAGTAATAATCTGGCTGGCACCTCCATTAATATTATAGGTGAATGTGTATGGAGCTGTACCTGCAGATCCTGTAAATGTTATTAGCGGAGCAGTTCCGTTTACACAAACGTCTGTTGTACCAGTAACATTAGCAGTGGGTAGCTGTGAAACGGTAACAATATGTTGCACCGTATCAGCAAGGCAACCAATATCCGTTATCAAAGAATATTTTACAGCATAAGAACCTGCTGCGCTGTAAGTATGAGAAGGATTATTAGTAGTTACAGAACTTGCATCACCGAAATTCCAGTACCGGCTGATAATATTTGCTCCGTCTGTATTAGAAGAATCGGTGAATTGTACAGGGTTCGGAAAACAGACATTATTGAATTTAAAATCAGCCACGGGGCTGTTATATACTTTTATATCATAATCAATTTCCTGGGTACCACCGCAGCCATCGGATGTTGGATTAGTAGCTACTACTTTTATAGGATAACTGCCTGCATTGGGTATTGAATAAGAAGCAGGAATTTTATATTGGTATAAAGTTCTACCACCAATAACAGTGGTCCCGCTAAAGAACAGACTGGGATCCGTCATCGTGAAATCCGGAAAAAGACTATTGAATTGCCATTGAATGGAAGTAGGTTGATAAGGAAAAGTCATCGAGAAATAAAAAGGAGTATTTCTACAAGTAGCAGGAAAATTTACAGTTGCATATTGATTTTGCACGGATACATATTGGTATAAATCTTTTACATTGGCTCCTGCTGAATAACCATAGCTTTCGGCATTGGCATAACCATAGGCCAATGCATTAAAACCTGAATCGGATGCAATGGTATGATACCCCTGTGTAACATTATTAAGATAGAGATATTTATAATTTGTCTCATTGGGATGAGAGACCCAGGCCGTTGGACTTACTGCCACTCCATCAAAAGTAAACGAGGAAATTCCCGTACCACCATCCCTCATTATTATATGAAGATGATGCTGATGTGTAGTAGTTGGTGTAGCGTATAAGTTTGCACTTACAAGGGTTACTTTATTTATATTTTGCTCAACGGGGTTTAAGGCAATCATATCCGGATCATACGGACTTCCATTACCATCACAACCCTGTGTTGTAAAATATTGAAGAACAGAAACAGGAATATCTGACTCAATTAGATTAGGTATACTATTAAAAAACTGGTAATAATTGCTGGTAAACGACGCTGCAGGAATCAATGTTCCATTGAGATATACTTTTGCAGCAGGATCATTTCTAATAATGCGGTAATAATTATTAACCCGGTTGTAACTGGGAACAGTTAAGTATTTTTTACCCCATGAACCTGTAGGATATAATTGCTGATAAAGATTATCAGAACTACTTTGAGAACATCCGGTAGCGGGAATACGAATTTTACCACTACCCGAAAAAACAGCAATTCGTTTACATCCGCCTGATGCTGAAGAAACGGATTTTATTTTAGACCCGGTGAGGTCTGTTCCGCTATTGCTGGTAGTGGTTCCTAATACCTGGTATATCTGCCCTTTGTTAAGACTTACAGTATAAGTTGTATTGGCCAGCCAGCCATTTTTTGTATCGGCCGATGGAGTAATTTCTACACTGGTATTATCCTCTACGGCGATAATAGTAAAATAGGAGTTGGAGTTAGCCTCATTGGAAAGTTGTGTAGAATTTGACGAATAGTATTCTTTTCCCAAAACCGGAGTAGGTAAACAAAGCGTTGCACCACTGGCAGAACTACGGGTAATATAAGAATAGACAACAACAGGTTTTAAGGCAGTAACCCGTATTGTACGGCCATTAAAAGTTCCTTCATTATCAATAAAGTAAGTATTTGGTATAGTAACAGGAATAACCTGACCAGCTGCAATGGATCCTGAAGATATGGTGGTTACTCCATACACTTCCACATTATAAGTGGTGGCAACATCCGAGGTCAGGTACAAAGTCATAACAGGTGCTCCACCACCGGTCATTCCAACATGATAACAATAGGCCAACCAAAATTCCTTACCCTTATTCGAAAAATCCTGGGCGAAAGATTTGCTGCTACAGAGTATGGCTATTGTCAGAGTACTAACTATGTAAAATTTTCTCATTTAATCCAAAGTCCGGTAATAATGAAAGTGACGACGAATTTAGCAAAAACAAGTTGAAGATATTACTACAATGGCCTGAACGGTAAAATTCCTCATTTACCATCCTGGGCCTGATTGCAAAACGGTTTTACTAATAACTAATCCCGATTCGCTGATCAAAAAGCAATTGCTGGTGGCTAATAGACAATGATCTTAATTAAAAGTTTAGTCTGTATATCTGCTTATAAAAGATATTATTTTCATGCAATCTATTTATCGACTCAAATAATGAATTAATTTATATAAATAATTGATATTCTTATAATTAGAATACAAAATAGCTTTTTGTTTAACAATTAAAAAATAAGGTCTTTTGATTAACATCTTGGTATAAATATTTAAGTATTTAAGTTAATATAAACTAATTTAATAACTTTTAAATCAATTAAATGTATGAAATAAATAAGCCTATTAAATTAGTAAATTTTGGTAATGCCTTTTTTGTTTAGAAACTAAATATATTAGAGATAAAAAGCTCTCTATAGCGGCTACAATTTCTCAAACTACCCCTTCGTGTTCTAAAAAAGATAGTAAAGTAAGTAAGCAAAAAAAAGCATCCCGACACGATGCTAAAAAAGATGGGCTGCAC
>JBKJXQ010000210.1:0-2539 GCA_046716235.1 Chitinophagaceae bacterium | reverse complement strand
GGCTGGCATTTTATAGCCATGGAATGGATGAAGAATACCAATCAAAAGTTACTATCTGAAGAGTCATTAAAAGATGATGAAGGTATTCCTAAAAAAAGCACTTCACCCGATGCCGGTTTTGTAGAGGTGTTATGCAGTGTTGCCGATGTAAAAAAATATTTTGTGCAGGTTGCGGATTGGGGAATAGTACAAAAAGATAATGACCTTGACAAGGTAGCTAATGAATATGATATTAAAGAATCTGTTGTTAAATACGGTGCTGTTGCAGTGTCGTTATATGCCTCACCGGTATTTCAAAGCTATGCTTCAGCCGAAACTTTTGAAGAAAATGAAATTGCTTATAAAGATTCTGCTGTAAATCATGATATGATAATACTTGGCTGGGATGATAAAAAGCAAGCCTGGCTTATTCGCAATAGCTGGGGTAAAAATTGGGGCGATGATGGCTACGGTTGGATAAAATATACCACCAATCATATTGGAAAGCATGCCATTTGGAGTGTAGCTAAAATGGCACCACTACCGAGCATACGCATACCCCGCTCCGAAAACCTTACTCCGGTTACCTTAACAGGCGAATTATTACCCGGTATTCAATTTCCCACAGAGTCAATGCTTTCTTCGCCGAATGGTATGTACGAATTCAAAAATTCGAATAATGAAATATGGTTCACAACAAAGTTTCAAAATGGGGGTTGGTCAAGCAAAAAGATTAACCCATTCAATGATTTTAGCTCTATCTACAATTTATATTCTAATATTCCTGCTATGGGTAGTACTGTTGCAAGTCCATTTTATTTGCAGGATGAGCAGGGGAATTTGTTTACACCATTTGGCAATAAGCCTTTTAAAAAATTGGTAGTAATGGATAATGGAAATATAATAGCCTATGGCACAGATGATAGTATTCTTTGGTCATTAAATCCGGTACCACCAAAAATACGGCGTAAGTAAATAGTCAATCACTTATTGGAATAGTACGAGAAATATGTTTAAAAAAAATTATTAGTAGCTGAAGTGAGTCATTAAAGAAAATTACACATACTAATATCACAGTTAAATATCCTATAATGACAATCATATCTGTTTTCCATATTATAGCGTTAAATAATCACCCGTTAGCTGCAATTACAGATACGATACCACCTTGTATTAATACAATCAAAATAGAAACCGGTCGCATCCTCTCAAAATTTAATTACAAAGGGCAATATTGGTACTCCTTTACTAATCCGGCTGATACAATAGAAAACAATATTTCAGACAAGATGACAACCCGGTTTTTTTATGATGCAAACTGTAAATTAGTTTGTACATGGACAAAAGGCGGCATTACGGGTATGAATAAAGTAACTCCTGATACCATAGAAAAAGCAAAAATCAAAAAAATAGAAATTGTTCCGAAAGACTCTATTAAAAAACAATCTGCTAACTCAAATACTTTACCCGGTACCATAGTAAAAATGGCAATTGCAAAAAATATTGAAGAGGTTAAGGAATATTTATACCAGGATAAAATACTCTATACATTCCGTTACCCTCTTTCTTTTAAACATCTTCCGGAAAAAGGTAGTGTAACTATTGATAATCCTTACTATGATGAAAAGGGAAAGGTGATCCTTGTATACAAAAGTGCAATTAAACCCATGTACTCAAGAGCAGAACGTTGGGTGCCGGCCTCTGTCAAAAGATCGGATGTAACAGAAGCCTCAAAAGGTGTTTGGATCCGGGAAAAAAACAACTACAAAAAACTACCGGTAATAACAGACAAAGCAAAAGACAGTATACCTTCATGTATAAACAATTTAAAAAATATACAGGGCCCCATTTATTTAACAGAATATGATTATAAAGGGCAGCGATGGTTTGCATTCTCAAGAGATGGTTCATCTCCTGAATCTGATTTATCAGATAAAATAATCTACACTACATTTTATAGTACAAACTGTAAAACAGTTTGCGTGTGGACAAAAGAGGGTACAACCGGTTTAAACAATGTAACCCCCGATACAGTACAAAAACAAAAAATTAAAAAAATCAGGGTCGTATCTCCAGAAACAACTCAAAAGCTAAAAAAACAATGGGAAAATGTTTTGCCTGATACAATTGTAAATCTTGCACATAGAAAACACAGCAAATGGATAGAACAAAGAAGTTATAAAGGTGAATATCTCTATCTCTTTCAGGATGTAACTGATACGTTAACTTCTAAAGTAACCTTTAATGGATCCTATTATAATAATAAAGGCGAAATTGTTTTCTATCAAAAAGAGCTTGGAATAGCATATTGGTGGCATTATTATAAAAATGAATTTATCGGCACACAATTTAGACCAGGTTATAGATAAAATGAAAATGAAAGTTATATACTAAAAAAAAATGACTGTAAAACTAGGAATAGAAAAGCATAAGGAATTGGGCTACTTAGCCCGTTACAAAACTTCACATACAGCGGATCCCTAATAAAAATCGGTTTGATAAAAATAAAAACTGCACTTATATCGTAACTAATCAAAATCTTCGACACATTTTCAAAAAA
>JBKJXQ010000209.1:0-6229 GCA_046716235.1 Chitinophagaceae bacterium | reverse complement strand
GAGCAATTAATTTTACTTTATTAGTTTGCAGGTGGCCAATAAAATGCCAGTGTATGTCTTTAGGAAGTTGCATAACCTTGTCGACTAACTCCTGCACATAATTTTCACCAAAATCCCTGTGACCAAGATTATAAAGTTCCAATATGTCCTCAGGCGGTTTAGTTTTGGATACGGCAACAAGAATAATTCCAGAAATAGAAAATTTCTGCATTAGCTTCTCCCAAATCTCTTTATTAATTGCCATTTTTTAAAATACCCTTATTTCAAAATGCTTCTGCTGATAACAATGCGCTGCACTTCGCTAGTACCTTCATATATCTGGGTAATCTTTGCATCCCTCATTAATCGTTCTACGTGGTATTCCTTTACAAAGCCATAACCACCGTGTATCTGTACCGCTTCTACGGTTGTCCACATGGCAGTTTCAGATGCAAATACTTTGGCCATGGATGAACTCAATGTGTAATCAATTTTGCTATCCTTTTCCCAGGCTGCTTTCAGGCATAATAACCTTGCTGCTTCAATTCTTGTTGCCATATCTGCCAGTTTAAAAGCGATAATCTGGTGATTCATTATTTCAGTACCAAATGCTTTTCTTGTTTTTGAATATTCCCTCGCCAGTTCATAGGCCCCGCTGGCAATGCCAAGTGCCTGTGAGGCAATGCCGATACGTCCACCTGCCAGTGTTTTCATGGCGAACTTAAAGCCAAATCCATCTTCACCAACCCTGTTTGCTTTTGGCACTTTTACATCACTAAACATTACCGTATGTGTATCACTTCCGCGGATGCCTAATTTATTTTCTTTAGCAGCCACCACTACCCCCGGCCAGTTTTTTTCTACTATTAAACAATTAATACCTCTTGATCCTTTCGAAGTATCCGTTTGAGCTATTACAAGATAAACAGAAGCTGTACCGCCATTAGTAATCCAGTTCTTAGTCCCGTTTAATAAATAATAATCACCCATGTCTTCTGCGGTGGTGCGTTGGGATGTAGCATCACTGCCTGCTTCAGGCTCACTCAGCATAAACGCTCCAATATATAATTCACCGTCTTTTTTTCCCTGTGCTAATGGTGTTAAATATTTTTGTTTTTGTTCTTCATTACCATATTCCTGCAAACCGTAGCAAACAAGGCTGTTATTAACACTCATACAAACACTAACACTGGCATCTATTTTTGAAATTTCTTCCATAGCCAATACATAACTGATAGTATCCATTCCGGCACCGCCATATTCTGGTTTTACCATCATGCCCATGAAGCCTAAATCAGCCAGTTTCATTATTTGCTCCTGAGGAAATTGTTGTTTTTCATCCCGTTCAATAACACCGGGAAGACATTCTATTTTTGCAAAATCCCGGGCGGCTTTTTGAATCATTAATTGTTCTTCATTCAATTCGAATAGCATATAAAGTCCTGATTTAAATTGATACAAAGATAAGGTCTTAAAATCCTGTGGAAAGCAATGTAAGAAATATGTAACCATTCCTCTATTTCCTCAACAAAGCATCAGTCGGTGATGGTTTTTGATATAACTTTGCAAACGCAAATAAAAATTATGAAAAAAATCCATATTGCACTATTGGTTCTTATTGCCGGAGCCATTGCTGTACTGCTTACTTTTTTGAAAGGAGCCAGTACTTATGATACCATTGATACAGCGATGGCAAAGCCCGGCAAATTTGTTCATCTGATGGCCAGGTTGGATAAATCGCAACCTATAGAATATGATGCAATAAAAAATGCAAACTACTTAAGTTTTACTGCTATTGATTCGTTGGGCAAATCGGTAAAAGTTGTTTACCATAATGCAAAACCCGATAATCTTGAAATTAGTGAAAGACTGGTGTTGAAAGGAAAATATCACGACAATTATTTTGATTGTAAAGACATACAAACGAAATGCCCTTCAAAGTATAAAGACGACATGAAGGCTACAGATAAAAATCTTCAAAGCAACGCTGCAGAAAACCCAGCTTCCACTAATTCTTCAGCCACTAAATATTAACAGGGAATGGAGTATATCGGTGAGCATCTTATACCCGGCCAGTTAGGGCAATTTTTTATTGTACTTTCTTTTGTTGCATCACTGGTTGCCACCTTTTCTTATTTTAAATCTGCCCAATCAAAAGTTGAAGAAGATTCAATTTATTGGAAAAAATTAGCCCGCACTGCATTTGTAACAGAAACGGTTTCTGTTACAGCCATCTTCGCCATTTTATTTTATATAATTTATAATCATCTTTTCGAATATCATTATGCATGGAAACATAGCAGCCTTTCATTAGAATTTAAATACCTGCTGGCCTGTTTCTGGGAAGGCCAGGAAGGAAGTTTTATGCTCTGGAGTTTCTGGCATTGTGTACTGGGATTAATACTGATTAAGACCAGTAAAAAATGGGAAGCACCGGTAATGACAGTTATAAGTTTCATGCAATTTTGTCTTGCTACCATGATTGCCGGGCTTTACATTTTCGGCTGGAAAATGGGTGCCAATCCTTTTGTTTTATTAAGAGATTCCGGAGTACTGGACAATGCACCGGGTTTGCATATAAACATGGATGTAACGCAGCCATTAAAACCGGATTATCTGTTATCGATAAAAGATGGTAATGATTTAAACCCCTTATTACAAAACTATTGGATGGTAATTCATCCACCGGTATTGTTTATGGGTTTTGCATCCACCATTGTCCCTTTTGCATTTGTAATAGCAGGTTTATGGAAAAAGAAATTTGGTGAGTGGACAAAACCTGCATTGCCGTGGGCATTATTTTCTGCGGCAGTTTTTGGAGTAGGTATTATGATGGGTGCCATGTGGGCTTATGAATCATTGACCTTTGGTGGGTATTGGGCATGGGACCCTGTTGAAAATGCATCATTAGTGCCCTGGCTTATATTAATATCAGGCATACATACTTTACTTATTTATAAACATAGCGGACATTCATTAAGGGCTACCCATCTATTCTTTATTCTAAGTTTCGGTTTTGTTCTTTACTCTACTTTTCTTACCCGAAGTGGAATATTAGGAGAATCATCTGTACATGCTTTTACAGATTTAGGAATGAATTTTCAATTGCTTACTTTCTTGCTCATTTTTAGTGTACCTGCATTGCTTTTCTTTTTTACCCGGTATAAAGAAATTCCCACCATATATAAAGAAGAGGCGACTTCATCAAGGGAATTCTGGATGTTTATTGGTGCATTGGTTTTCTTTTTATCTGCTATCGTTATTATTGGTAAAACTTCTTTGCCTGTATTCAATAAAATATTCGGGACTAAAATTGCTCCGCCTGAAGATGCAGAGTTTGCTTACAACAGCATACAGGTTTATGTGGCTGTTATTATTGGCCTGCTGACTGCCGTTACACAATACATGAAATATAAAGAAACATCGGGTAAGTATTTCTGGAAAAAAATCGGCATACCAACAATCATTGCAGTTATTGTTGCTACTCTTGTATTATTATATGGAGATATAAACTATACTAAAAAAGGGCCGGTATTTCTTGGTTCTATCTGGTTGGCAGTTGCTTGCAGTATTTATGCCATCATCGCTAATGCTTCTTATATCTGGCTGGGTATAAAAGGCAAATTAAAATTATCAGGTGGTTCTATTTCTCATGTTGGTTTTGGAATGGTGTTACTGGGTATTTTGCTATCCTCTTCTAAAAAAGAAGTGCTGTCTAATAATATTAATGGGATTCCGGCACCATTAGATAAAAATGAAGATCCAAGAGAAAATCTTACGCTGGTAAAAGGACTTACTTCCGATATGGGTAAATATACATTGACATATACAGGAGATTCAGCCCATCCTAAAAAACAATTGTCTTTTTATAAAATACATTTTAAAAGGAAAGATGGAAAAGAAGAATTTATATTGACCCCAAATTCATTTGTGAATTATAAAGGAAATGAAGGGCTAATGTCCAATCCTGATGCGAGGCATTACTGGAACCACGATGTGTTTACTTACATAACTTCTATTGCTAATCCTGATAACACAAAAGACACCGCCAATTTTAAAGCAACGCAACTAAAAGCAGGTGATTCGCTTTTCTACTCCTCTGGATTTATCATTTTGCAGGAAGTAAAACAAATAGATAGTCTACCATCAGCAATTTTCGGAGATAATGGTTCACTATATGAAGCCCCGTTAAAAATTTATTCAAAATCCGGTTCCATTTATTCTGTAACCACAAGACTGGCCATTGCTAAAGGAGAAATGCTGGCCTTACCTGATACTATTATTGCTGAAAGCATGGTGCTGCAACTGCAAAAAGTTAATGCTGATAAAAGTATAGAATTGGGAATCAAAGAATCTAATTCTATTATGCAATATGTAACCATTAAAGCATACAAATTCCCCTTCATCAATCTTCTGTGGGGAGGTGTGCTAATAACTGCAATAGGCATTTTAATGAGCATGGTACGTCGTATACAATTAAACCGGAATAGCGGTTCAGTTTCATAAATTTAGCTTTTCAGCAACAGCATCTGTTTTAGCTTTATTGTCCGTATATGAAATGCGGTTTCTGTTTTCTAATTTTATGGTTTAATGCATAAGCTGTTCACATATAGTAAACATTTAAAATTACTGTCAGTATTGCTGCTAACAGCCTGCCGGGTATTTGCCCAGGTCGATTCACTTCCAGTTATTATTGATTCCAGTGAATATGCCCGCCAGTTTATGAAAGAACAGGCCAAAAAATGGGGACCAAACGATACCATTATTCTACCAGCAATCTGGTATAATAAAGAAATTGTCAATTACAAAGAAATGGAGATGGCCTGGGTATCCAATTTATCTCCCGATAAATTAAAAAAATTTATAGACGAATGGACCCGGTTGCGGAATGCCGTATATGTTACCTATCCCTATGCAAGAATTGCGGGCGGTACCATCAATGATATTACGGCCCGTCTTTCCAGCGTAAGTTCTAAATCACAAAGAAAAACTTATATAAAATCCAGGGAGAAAGAATTGAAAAAACAATTCAGTGACCCACTGTCAAATCTTTCGGTGTACCAGGGAAAAATATTAATGAAGTTAATTAACCGTCAAACCGGAAATAATTGTTACGAAATAATAAAAGAATACAAAGGCGGTTTCAATGCAAGATTCTATCAGACTGTTGCCTTTTTTGTTGGAGGGAACCTTAAACAGGAATGGGATATTACTGAAAACAAACTTGACCGGCAAATAGAAAGTATTGTGAAAGAAATAGACGGGACCTGGTATAACAATCCCTACAGAAAATAAATTGTTAATACATTAAGCAGTAGTTATTAAACCTTCCACTCCAAAAATTTCGTTTTAATAAAATACTTTTGTCTTTAATCAAATAAAAAATCCCGGCTCAGGGTGTTTAACATGAAAGTAGATATTCTCGCCATAGGTATTCACCCGGATGATGTGGAACTGGGCTGTTCCGGCGTATTAATCAATGAAATAAAACTTGGAAAGAAGGTCGCAATTGTTGATCTGACGCAAGGAGAACTGGGCACCAGGGGTACAATAGAAACCCGCTACCAGGAGGCTGCTAATGCCGCAATGATAATGGGAGTACAGGCAAGAGAAAACCTGAAAATGAGAGATGGCTTTTTTAAAAATGATGAGGAACATCAGTTACAACTCATTGCAGCTATTCGTAAATATCAACCGGCTATTGTTATTGGTAATGTATTGCATGACAGACATCCGGACCATGGACGGGCAGGCAAACTAATTGCAGACTGTTGCTTTTTAGCAGGTCTTTCTAAAATAAAAACGAAAGATGAAAATGGAAATGCACAACAACGCTGGCGTCCTTCCTATGTGTTGCAGTACATTCAGGATTTGTATCATGAACCCGACTTGTTGATTGATATTAGTGATGTATTTGAGCAAAGAATGAAAGCTGTAGAAGCTTATACTACACAGTTTCACACCCCCGCTGGAAATAATAGTGGTACCCAAACTTATATATCCACCCCTGATTTTCTTGAAAGCATAGTTGCAAGGGCAAGAATGTTCGGCAAAAGGATTGGAGTTAAATATGCCGAAGGCTTTATCAGTGAGAAAAAAATTGGAATTCATAGCCTTGATGCATTGATACAGAACGAAACATAACGTTTTGTTTTCATAAATAATTTTTGTAAAGGGTTAACCAAAAAGCCATCCTTTGGTCAAATCCAACGGTTGCCCCTTTTTTTGCCTGAATTTTCGCATTAAAAAG
>JBKJXQ010000208.1:0-9425 GCA_046716235.1 Chitinophagaceae bacterium | reverse complement strand
GGGTTGGGGTATTCCGCCACCACCTACTAATGCCACATCAGAAATAGTATGATGTGGTGAACGGAATGGTCGTTTAGAAACCAAGGTGGAATTCTCCGGAAGTTTTCCCGCTACAGAATGAATTTTTGTAGTTTCCAATGCTTCTTGTAAACTAAGCGGTGGAAGAATAGTAGGTAGCCTTTTTGCCAGCATAGTTTTACCGGCACCGGGTGGGCCTATTAAAATAGCATTGTGTCCACCGGCTGCTGCAATCTCTAAAGCCCGTTTAATATTTTCCTGTCCTTTTACGTCAGTAAAGTCTATTTCAAAATCGTATTGCGCATTAAAAAATTCCTCTCTTGTATTTATAACAATCGGCTTTAATCCCTTTTCACTGTTCTTAAAAAAGTCAATTACTTCTTTAATATGCGATACTCCATATACATTTAAACTATTTACCATTCCAGCTTCTTTCGCATTCATAGTGGGTACTATCAATCCCTTAAAACCTTCTTTTCTTGCCTGTATCGCAATAGGCAATGCTCCTTTTATAGAACGTATCTCCCCATCCAGGGACAACTCACCCATGATAACATAATCAGATAGTGCTTCTTTATTTTCTAATTGTTCTGATGCGCCTAAAATTCCTAATGCAATCGGCAGGTCAAAAGGAGTTCCACTTTTTTTTATATCCGCAGGGGCAAGGTTTACTACCACTTTTGTCCGCGGCATCTGAAAGCCATTCGTTTTAAAAGTACTCTCAATTCGTTGCAAGCTTTCCTTCACCGCATTATCAGGTAACCCAACTATCATGGGATCTTTACCTGTGGCCATCCAGTTTACTTCAATAGTAATAGTAATAGCTTCTACACCATACACCGCACTGCCAAATGTTTTTACAAGCATGGATGGAAGATAAGATATTTATTTTTGTACTAAGCTGCATGGCTACTATCATCGTCTGTGCAGTTTACCCTGAGGTAACGAAGGGTCGCACTCTTCATCGTTCGGTAATTCCATTCAACAATACTTCATTATTTCTCTTCCGTTATGGTGGCTTCATAAAGCAATGAAGTGAAAGGATCGGGACTGTTAGTAAACAAATATGCTTTGCGACCTACCGGAATAGTAAAAGTTTCTATCAGTTTGGAAATTTGTATTGTTCTTATTTCAGGTTTACCTGTGCCCGGCCCCACAGCTACTGCAATTTGTAACGGAACATTAAATAAATTTTTCTGTATTTGTTTTACGGTAACAATAAGTTGCTGCCCTTTCTCCACATATCTCCAGGTAATTTGCAGTTTCAGGTTTTCAGGAGTGAATAACCATTTTTTAAAAAACTGGCTTAAATTTTTTCCCGAAACTATTTCAAACACTTTCTGCAAGTCTTTTGTTTCCGCATTTTTACCGGCATAGGTTGTATAATATTTCCGGATACTTTTTTTGAAAACAGAATCACCCAGCTCCCTGCGAAGCATGTGTAGCACCCAACCGCCTTTTTGATAACTATTAGCATTGAGCAGTTGCATATACGGAGAAACAGAATCAACCACTGGTTTATGCGATGTTTTTACAAAATCAATTATTTCTTCCCTTTCGTTCTGCATTCTTTTATTCAAACTGTCTGTTCCATATTTTGATTCAATAAAAATATGGGTAAGATAAGTGGCAAATCCTTCGCTGAGCCAAAGGTGAGCAAAGCTCTTTTCGGTTGCCATATTGCCAAACCATTGGTGAACAATTTCGTGGGCAATTAATGCATCCTGTTGTTGTTCACCAGTGACAGAGTTTTCAAAATAAAAAATGGCACTTGCATTTTCCATTCCTCCAAAAGTTGTTTTGGATTGTACATTGGCTAATTTGTGGTAAGGATAAGGCCCGATATAGTTATCATAAAATGTCAGGATCTCTTTGGCAGGTGCATAATCATAAAAGCCTTCTTTTTTATTTTCAGGAAATACCCAACTACTTACAGGAATACAGTTTACATCACCAGCATAATTCACTGCAAAATCAGCAACACCAATTGCCATTACTTTGGTTGGCAATGGCACTGTTTCTTTCCAATGTGTTAGTTTTTTATTACCGGTTAAATTCGTTTCTTCCATTTGTATACCATTTGATATTACCTGGTAGTGGGATGGTGCAGTAACAATAAATTCAACGGTAGCTTTATCACCCGGCTCGTCTACACAAGGAATCCAATTATGGGCACGGTTGGGCCAGTTATCAGAAAAAAATGTACGATGTCCATATTTATTTTTAGAGATGATGAGACCATCGGCGGGTATGCCTTTGTAATGAATAGATACACTGGCAGTATCACCTTTTTTAAAAGTTGATACTGTTGTGAAGGTCAGTTTTTCATTCATCTGTTTAATGCCTGTGGATGGCAGGGTGGAAGTTCCAAGGAATACACCTGTTACCACCATTCCTTTTTTATCCTTGTTAATAGTTGCCAGATCAAATGTGACAGAAGATGTTGCAGAAGTAACAATAAATTGAATTAATGCTTTTCCATCAATAGAATCGTTATTGTCATTAAGTTCTAATTCATACTTATAATGCAATACATCAATTTTGCCTTGCGAATAGACAGGAAAAATAAACACCGATAAAACAAGTGCAAGCATAAATCTTTTCATAGAAAGTATATTACCGATAAATGTACGCAAAAACTTCCCTATAGGGGATGGGGTTTATAATTTTTCCAGCATCTCCACCACTTTTTCCCGCTTTAAAATTACATAGCCAATACGATCATTGCTGATGCCTTCTTTTAACTGATAGCTGAATTCCAGATGATCGTCTGTTACAGAAGTTTCAAAATAACGGAAAGATATGTTCGGATAAGCTTTTAATTCTTCACCTATTTCATACAGGTGAGTAGAAAGAATGAACAGTGAGTTTTTAATTTTTATCAGCCCCTTAATAACTGTAAGGGAGCATTTCATGGCATCCTGCACATTGGTTCCTTTAAATAATTCATCAATTAAAACCAGCCATTTTTTACCCGTATTGATTTTATCGATAGTAGTTTTTATCCGTTGCACTTCATTAAAGAAAAAACTTTCGCCTTTGGCTATATTATCAACCACATTGATATTACTTAATAAGCCATCAAATAAAGTGAGCTTCATTTTTGCCGCAGGAACACCCATACCAATATGTGCAAGAAAAACTGCTGCCCCAACCGATTTTATTAAAGTGCTTTTGCCAGCCATATTTGCACCGGTAAGAAAAAGAAAATTATGCTCAGGGTTCATTTGCAGATCATACGCTACTGGTTTCGGTAATAGTATATGATATAAACCTTTTGCATCTACCAACGGCGTATCCTGTTCTATAAATACCGGGAAGCTAAGTTGGAATTTTTTTACAGCTACAGCCATCGAATACCAGGCATCTAACCGGCTATAAATTTCTATCAGCTCAAGTGTTCCGGTTTTGTACCTACCCCGAAGATGGTAGCCAAAATATAAATTTTCACGGGACGATAATTTATTACCTGCTTGTGTCTCCGAGAGTTTTTGCAAGGGTTGTTCTTTCAGCAGCCCGGTAATGCGATCAATATAAAACCTGATAGTAGCAGGCAGATCAAGATTGTCAAGCAGTGCAGCAATTTTTTTTACCCCTCTGTAGAAATCTGCAAAATGTTTGATAGAATATTTTACCATCGAATAATCTGCACTGTGCAGCCACTTATACAGCATATTATTGAAAGAGGTAGGATTTTCATTGATGGGATCAAGTGAGTAATCCATAAATTTATCCATTACCAGTATGGTACCATTGCTTATATCGGATGGCCAGTCTTCCACATGTTCCATAAAAGTGCGGATAACTTTTTGGGTGCCAACAATTTTTTTTATATCATCATGCGGTTCGCAAAAAAATTTTCGCAGCCATTCTCTTCCGCCGACGGTACGGGTGAAATCCAATTTATGAAAAATAGAAAACTCTTCTTCATGATGGAAGATGGAAATGTCGTTAAAAGAAATTTTATCAATTTGCATAATTGTGAATAGTTAATGGTGAATAGCGAAAGGGGATTGAAATTGACTATTCACTATTACCCATTGGATTTTATCTGTCAAACTTCATTCGTTGCCCCTTCTGAGACTCATTCGACAGTCCATTTCCATACACAAGATGCCCATTTATAAAAGTATGCGTAATAGTGGCCGGTAATTCAACAGCTTCCAACGGGCTCCAGCCGCATTTATATAAAATATTTTCTTTTGATACTGTTGTAGTTTTATTTAAATCAACAATTACCAGATCGGCATGATAGCCTTCCCGGATATAGCCCCTGTTGTTTATTTGAAAGCAATCAGCTACGGCGTGGCTCATTTTTTCTACAATTTTTTCCAGGCTGATTTTACCCCGTTTGTAGTAATGCAGCATTAATAATAAGGGGTGTTGTACTAAAGGTAAACCGGCATAAGCTTTCTCATAAGGTTCATTTTTTTCTGCCAATGTATGTGGCGCATGATCACTAGCTATTACATCAAGCCGGTCATCAAGCAAAGCTTTCCACAACGCTTCTTTGTGTTGTGGTGCTTTTATGGCAGGATTACATTTTATTTTATTGCCCAGTGTGGTATAATCATCACTGGTGAAATGTAAATGGTGAACACATACTTCCGATGTAATGCGTTTGTCTTTCAATGGAAACATATTGGTAAATAACTGCAATTCATTTTCGGTGCTGATATGTAGTATATGTAAACGGGTATTATATTTTTTTGCAATCTGGATAGCATACAAGGAGGATTCATAACAAACCTCTTCATTACGGATAACAGGATGGTCAGCGGCTGTTAAAATCTTTCCGCTGGCTTTTATTTTTTCAAGATTTCTCTTTATAATTTTTTCATCCTCACAATGTGTGGCAATAAGCAATTCACTTTCCCTGAAAATTTTATCGAGTGTATTGGGGTTATCTACCAGCATATTGCCAGTACTGGAACCCATAAAAATTTTAATACCACAAACATCTTTTATTTTATTATTGGTTTTTAAAACCTCGTCTGCATTATTATTGCCGGTCCCCATATAAAAAGAATAGTTGCCAAGCGAAGTATTGGCAGCAATAGTGTATTTATCTTCCAGTAATTGCTGGGTAAGTGCATTGGGGACTGTATTGGGCATTTCCATAAAACTGGTAACGCCGCCTGCCACAGCGGCTTTTGATTCTGTATAAATGGTTGCCTTATGCGTCAATCCCGGTTCCCGGAAATGCACCTGATCGTCAATACAACCAGGCAAAAGATACTTTCCTTCGCCATCAATCTCTATTACATCCGTTTTAATCCGTGTAATTTTTGGCAAAACAGTTTCAATTCTTCCATTCGTTATCAACACATCGGCTGTATTAATAGTTCCTTCGTTTACAACCTGTATATTTTTAATCAGATATTTTTGCATATTTTGTTGCCCGAATCTAATCCCGTGACACATGCAATTTAAAAAATCTCTTCTAAGGCTGCTGGTAATTCTTTTTACCTCGGTAGCTACTGCACAATCTACTTATCTGCCATTGGGCGATAAGGCTAATATACTGATGGAAAGACTGGAAATAAAAAGTCGTAGCGATTCTTTTTTCAATTTCTCCAAAACAAAACCTTTTAGCCGAATGCATGTGGTAGCAGCTATCAGTCATTATACTATGCAACAGGGGACATCTCTTTCTAAAGTAGATGCGTATAATGTTCAACGTACTTTTTTGAACAATCTGGAATACCTGCCGGAGGCAGACAGGATGAAATATCTATCCAAAAAACCAATCGGGAAGAATTTTTATAAAACCCCGGCTAATTTATACGAAGTACATACAAAGGATTTTGACCTGGTGGTTAACCCTGTTATTCAATACACCCTTTCCAAAGAACAAAACAGCGATGAAAAACTTTTTTTAAATACACGGGGAGTGTCAATACGGGGAAGGATAGCCAATAAAATCGGATTCTTCTCCTATATTACCGATAACCAGGAAAGAGACCCGGAATATGTAAAACAATTGGTGAATCAAAGAAGGGCAGTGCCCGGCCAGGGTTTATATAAAGCTTTTAAAGGAACAGGCTATGATTATTTTGATGCCCGTGGCTATTTTACTTTTAATGTAACCAAATACATTGATGTGGCATTTGGCTATGATAAAAACTTTATCGGAAATGGTCATCGTAGCTTATTCCTGAGCGATTTTAGCAATAACAATTTATTTTTAAAACTTAATACAAGGATTTGGAAAATAAATTATCAGAATCTTTTTATGGAATTGCAGGCTGCTGAAATTCCCGGTACAGGTACTACACTGCTGCCGAAGAAATATGCCGCTATGCATCACCTGGATATAAACGTAAACAAATGGCTGAATGTTGGATTGTTTGAAGGAGTAATTTTTGGCCGTAAGAACAGGTTTGATTTCAGTTACCTTAATCCTATTATTTTTTATCGTTCGGTAGAACAGCAGAACGGAAGTTTTGACAACTCAATTATCGGGCTTGATGCAAAGGCCAATTTACCTAAAGGCATCCAGTTGTACGGTCAACTTTCGCTGGATGAATTTTTATTAGCTGAAATAAAAAAGAACCGGGGTTGGTGGGCTAATAAATATGGAATGCAGATCGGTATAAAAATCATAGATGCATTTGGTATTAAGAACCTTGATCTGCAGGCTGAGCATAACAGGGTTCGTCCTTTCACCTATTCGCATTATGATTCTGTTGCTAACTACACCCATTACAATCAACCGCTGGCCCATCCGCTGGGGGCTAATTTTAAAGAGTTTATCGGTATAGCCCGTTATCAGCCGTTACCCAAATGGATGGCGGTGGCCAAACTTATTTATTATCAACAGGGGAGAGATAGCAGCAGCCGTAGTTTTGGAAGTAATATTGTTTTGCCAAATGATCCGCCCTTCAGGCAGGGCGATTTTGGATACAATATAGGTAGCGGTTGGAAAACAAATGTATTATATGCGTCCTTACTGGCTTCTTATGAGCTGAAAGAAAATCTTTTTATAGAATTAAGTGCTCTTATCCGCCGGCAAAAGGCCACGACTACACCTCTTGCCACTGCGAACACCTCGGTAATCACTTTTGGTGTACGTTGGAATATGCAAAGGAGAGAATTTGATTATTAATTTTTTTAGTAGAAATAAAAAAATTGACGGTTGTAATTTCAATTATATAATAAGAGTTGCATACATCCGATGGGTAAAATACTAAGACAAAACAGGTTCTAATAATGGTTGACTTTTACGCTTTATAATTTCATAGTTTCATATATAATCAGTGCTATAAGCAAACCGATAAGTATGATTGATGCTCCCAGGTGCCATAATTTAAACCACCTTTTTCATGCGATTTTGTAAGCAGGTCTCCAAAGGTGGCACCAAATGGACGGGTTAATACAAATGCTATCCAGAATAAAATAACCCTTGAGATTGTAGTATAATAATAAGCCAGCACAACTACCAGCAATACTGATGAAATTAATAAAGCACTGCCACCGAAACCCAACCCTGAATCATCGGCCAAAAAATCACCCAACGCTGTACCCGGGGTATTAGAAATAAAATGGCTATCCAGTAAAATGTCTCTCCCCGGAATGATTTTATATTGGTTACTGATAATTTTTTTTGCCTTTACATTGTGCCTTGCACAAAAAAAACCGCCCCCAAAAGGAGGCAGTAATTATAGGGAGATATTTTAAATGTTATTAATCATCATTATGTTTTTGGTGGCCCATCTTTTTACCCCTTCCATTATAATGACCATTATTATGTTTTTGTTTTTTCTCTTTCTTAATTTTTTTATCATTGTAGTCATCATTATCATCATCGTCATGATGATCTTCATGTCTATCATGATTTCTGTTGCTACCCCTGTTTCTCCAATCATTATCATCGCCAGTCCTGTTTCTTCTTTCATTATCATCGTTAGTACTGTTTCTTCTTTCCGAACGATTACGATTTCCTGACTCATTAATTCTGAGTTGTCCGTTGGCATCTACAAAGATTTTAACGTCATTATCTCTTACCTGGAAACTGGAAGTAGAAACTAATGTTCTGCGTTTGCCTAACAAACCTCTTTTTGTCTGGTATACTTGCACAGAATGGGTGCCCTGACTTAAATTCGGAATGGTATTATTCCCTCTGTAATAAGTACCATCAATCATGACTTCATAATCATTAGTGGTATTAACGGTAACCATTGGCTGGCGGCCTGCTGCGAATAATACCAATCCAAACAAGCTGGTTAAGATAAAAAGTGAAATTTTTTTCATACAATTTGTTTTAAAGTTTAAAACCTTTTGTACTCCCCGGAAAGAGCCAAAGAGGCGTAAATTTTATTTACCGGTAGATCAGTTAAGTACAATCCTATATATTCCAAAGCAATGCCATAATCTCCTGTTTGTCTTTAAAAAATGTTAAGTACTATTTAAAATTAAACCGCCCTTGAAGGGGCGGTTTAATAAATAATTATTTTGACTGTTATTAATTATGATGTTTTTGATGTCCTTTCTTTTTACCCCGGCCATTATTATGACCATTATTATGTTTTTCTTTTTTGTTTTTGTTATTCCAATCATAGTTATCATTGGTGTTCCCGTTGCCGGTATTATTATTATTATTATTATTATTTCCATTTTCATTGATCCTGAGTTGCCCGTTAGCATCTACGAAAATATTAACGTCATTATCTCTAACCTGAAAACTGGAAGTAGAAATCAATGTTCTACGTTTGCCTAACAAACCTCTTTTTGTCTGGTATACCTGCACAGAATGGGTGCCCTGACTTAAATTCGGAATAGTATTATTACCCCTATAATAAGTACCATCAATCATAACTTCATAATCGTTACTGGTATTTACAGTAACAAGAGGTTGGCGGCCAGATGCAAACAAAGTCAATGCAAAAAGGCTACTAAGAATTAATACTGATATTTTTTTCATATTTATTTGTTTTAAACAGTTGTCACCTTTTTAGTTACCCGAAAAATCAAAAAGGTGTATTTTTTTTAAATCCTGGTGATATTAATTATTAACAACCAATACATTCAAAGCAGATGCCAGTATTCTACAAATCACCCATTAAAATGTTAAGGACTTATTTTTAAGCTAAGATTTTTATTTTTTTAATGATAACAGACTGATTAATAGAGTGATTGCGAATTAGAAAGCCATGCATTTAATTATTAAATAAGGCAATTATTCTTCTTTTGAGGATGTTCTTCAGGGGTTAAAAATCATATTCTACACTATAACTTCCCCTAATAGGAATAGCTCAATAGTTTATAATGTGAGCTTACATGTAGTTGTTTGCTTTCCGTAAGATTTTTTCTTTTTTTTCTGTACTGATGCAGTTGAAAAATAAGTAAGCTTTAAACAAACTTCTCTACTCTTCTAAAAAAATCTTGTCTATCCAGGAGAGCTAATC
>JBKJXQ010000207.1:0-5043 GCA_046716235.1 Chitinophagaceae bacterium | reverse complement strand
GGACATGGTACAGCCATTGGTGGTATTTTATTGGGCAGGGATGTGGAGCTGATGAAAACTAAAATAACAAAAGTTCATCGCACATTGGGGGGCAACTCAAATGCATTTGATGCTTTTTTACTGATCCAGGGAATGAAAACCCTTGAGGTAAGAATGGAAAGACATTGTCATAACGCAATGGAAGTGGCAAACTATTTAGAAAGTCATGCTGCTGTTGCTAAAGTAAATTATACTGGGTTAACTAATCATCCGGATCATAATACTGCAATGAAACAAATGCGGCATCCGGGTGCTATGCTGAGTTTTGAATTAAAAGGCGGACTGCAGAGCGGCATTGATTTTATGAATAAACTGAAGATGTGTGTGAGAACCGTTTCTCTCGGCACTTGTGATACCCTACTCTCCCACCCCGCTTCTATGACACATTACAGTGTACCAAAAGAAGAAAAAGAAAAATATGGCATTACCGACGGATTGATCCGGATGAATGTGGGAATTGAGAACCTACAGGATATTCTGGCCGATCTGGACCAGGCATTAAAATAATAATTGAACTGTTCATTTTTGAAAGACTTTCTTCACTAATTTTAAAAACCCGTCCCCACTATCGACGGGTTTTTTATTCAATAAACATTTACACATGAAAATCAGTATAACCATTCTACTAATTACTTTCAGTTTTACTGTTTTTGGACAGAAAAAAGTTACCCCTTCCGCAAATCCTTTGGCTGGTATAGACACAACGCTGGAAAGAATATTGAAAGAAAGAAAAGCAGCAGGTTTTGCTGTAGCGGTTGTTGAAAAAAATAAAATCATTTATGCCAAAGGTTTTGGATACCGGGATTATGAAAAGAAAATACCCGTAACACCCAACACCCTATTTGCCATTGGCTCCTGCACCAAAGCATTTACAACAATGCTAATTGGCTTGTTAAATAAAGATAACAAACTGGACTACGATAAACCAGCAAGGGAATATTTACCTGATTTGAAGTTTTTTAATAATGATATGAACAACCAGGTAACTGTCAGAGATCTTATGTCGCACCGTACCGGTTTGCCACGACACGATTACTCCTGGTATTTTTTTAATATTGCTTCAAAAGACAGCTTACTGCAGCGTATTCAATATATGGAACCTACAGCAGCGATACGACAAACATGGCAATACAATAATTTCATGTTTCTCTTGCAGGGAATGATTGCTGAAAAAATAACAGGTAAAAGTTGGGAACAAAATATTAAAGAAAAAATTTTTATACCACTTGGTATGACAAGCTCCAATCTAAGTATAAAAGAACTGGAGAAAAGTAAAGAGCCGTCATTAGGATATTATTTATACAAAGACAGTGTTATCAAAAAATCAGATTATTATAATATAAATGGTATGGCCCCTGCCGGAAGTATTAACAGTAGTGTAAATGAAATGGCCAATTGGGTAATGGCATGGATTAACGGAGGAAAATTAAATGGAAAAGAAATATTTCCATCCTCTTTTATGAAGGAAGCGATGAGTTCTCAAATGGTGATTGGTGCAGGTCTTCCCGATAAAGAAAAACCTGATGTACATTTTTCTAACTATGGGCTGGGATGGTTTTTAGCATCCTATCGTGGCCATTATCGGGTAGAGCATGGTGGTAATATTGATGGCTTCTCTGCCAGTACCAGCTTCTTTCCATCAGATAGTATTGCCATTATTGTTCTTACCAACCAAAATGGTTCTGCAGTACCTTCTATCGTAAGAAATACTATTGCCGACAGGATGTTGAAAGTAAAACCCATTGACTGGCTTGCGGATAGGAATATAGCGGATGCCAAAGCAAAAGCTGCTGCAAAAGAAGCAGAAAAAAAAGCTGAGAGTATTCAAAAAAAAGGAACCACGGCTTCACATAAATCAAAAGACTATGAGGGATTATTCAACCATCCCGGGTATGGCACTATGGAAATCGCTTTGCAGAAAGATTCTTTATTTATGCTAACGCCCCACGGCAAATCGTGGCTGCGCCATTATCATTATGATGTGTTTGAAATTTTAAACGTGGATAGTAAGGATGGTATTGATACAACACAAAAAAATTCTCCTAAAATTCAATTTGGAATGATGGGAGACGGTGATATTAATAGGGTGATGCTTGATCTGCAACCTGGATTAAAAGCTATTGAATTTGTCCGAAAGCCAAAACCAAAAGAAATAACAAAAGAAGAATTGAAAAAATATGAAGGTGATTACGAACTAAGTCCCACTGTAATTGCCAGGTTTTATATTAAAGGCGAAAAAACATTATATGCTTTTATTGAAGGTCAGCCTGAATATGAACTGATACCAACGGATAAAAATAAATTTGCATTTAAAATTCTTTCCGGCTACAGTGTACTGTTTGAGGAAAATGAAAAAGGTGAAATTGTTGCTACCAGCTTTATTCAACCAAACGGAACTTTTAAAGCTAATAAAAAGAAATAGTATGAAAACAACAAGATATATAAGTCTGTTCGGTACACTTGCTTTTTTTCTTTTTTCCTGTTCATCCAAACAACAATACGATACCATTATAAGAAACGGAATGATCTATGACGGCAATGGTGGTGAACCTTACAAAGCTGATATTGGGATTGTGAATGATACCATAGCTTTCATTGGCGATCTTTCAAAAGCAGCAGCCAAAAATGAAACAGATGCAAAAGAAAATGCAGTGGCTCCGGGTTTTATCAATATGTTGAGTTGGGCAAATGAATCATTAATTGAAGACGGAAGAAGCCAGAGCGATATTCGCCAGGGAGTAACACTTGAAGTAATGGGTGAAGGATGGAGTATGGGACCCTTAAATGAAACTTTAAAAAAACAGCGACAGGAATCACAAGGTGATATAAAGTATAATGTTGAATGGAATACGTTGGGTGAATACCTGAATTTCCTGGAGAAAAAAGGTATCAGTTGCAACGTAGCCTCTTTTGTTGGTGCCACTACTTTACGGATGTATGTAATTGGTGAAGATAACCGTGATCCCACTCCCACAGAATTGGATAGCATGAAGCTATTGGTAAAGCAGGCAATGGAAGAAGGTGCAATGGGTATAGGTAGTTCGCTTATATATCCCCCTGGTTTTTTGCTAAAACAAATGAGCTGGTAGAGTTATGTAAAGTTGCATCCTCCTATGGGGGTTCTTACATCAGCCACATGCGTAGCGAAGGAAACAAACTATATGAGGCAGTGGAAGAATTAGTAACGATTGCAAAAGAAGCAAATATTCATGCGGAAATTTATCATTTGAAAGCAGCTGGAAAAGATAATTGGGGAAAGATAGATAGTGTTATTAAAAGAGTAGAAAGAGCAAGAGCAGAAGGGTTGAATATTACGGCTGACATGTATACTTATATTGCCGGCGGCACAGGGCTTACTGCCACTATGCCGCCAACATTGCAGGATGGTGGTTTTGGTAAATTAAGAGAAAGATTACAGGATCCCAACATTCGACGGGAGACTATTAAAGAAATGAACTCCAAAACGGATAAATGGGAAAACATGTATTATGCAGCAGGAACACCTGAAAATATTTTAGTAGTAGGATTTACACAGGATAGTTTAAAAAAGTACACCGGTAAAACATTGGGTCAGTTGGCCAAAATATTTGGTAAATCACCAGAAGAAACGGCTATGGATTTAATTATTAAAGACAGCACAAGGGTTGATTGTATTTATTTTTTAATGGATGAAAACAATGTGAAAAAACAAATTGTCATACCGTGGTTAAGTTTTGGCAGTGATGAAGGATCTTATACCAATGAAGGTGTATTTCTGAAATCAAATGCTCATCCTAGAGCTTATGGAAATTTTGCAAGAGTACTCGGTAAATATTGCAGGGATGAAAAACTCATCACCCTACAGGAAGCTATCCGAAAATTATCCAACTTGCCTGCAAAAAATCTGAAACTTAAAAAAAGAGGCGAATTGAAAGTTGGCAACTATGCAGATATTGTGATATTTGATCCTGCAAAAGTAAAAGACAATGCCACTTTTGATAAACCCCATCAATATGCTGAAGGAATGATCCATGTTTTCGTAAACGGCATACAGGTATTAAAAGGTGGTGAACATACGGGAGCCAAACCAGGAAAATTTGTAAAAGGCCCGGGATATAAAATTCATTAAACTTGTCAAAAAGAAATTTTTAGAGAATTTATAAATGAAAAGGTGACTATAAAAAAATAACAATGAATATTTCAATAAGAAGAGCAGTTAAAGAAGACTGCCCAAGATTGCTGGAACTGGTAACAGAGTTGGCTATTTATGAAAAAGCACCCAATGATGTAACAGTTACATTGGAACATTTTACAGAAAGTGGTTTTGGAAAAAATCCTGTATGGTGGGCATTTGTAGCCTCAACCCCCGGCCCCCTCTCCATAAATGGAGAAGGGGAGCAAGTATCTGAAAGTACAGAAGTCATTCATGGCTTCGCTTTATACTATATCCGTTACTCCACCTGGAAAGGCCAAGCCATGTATTTGGAAGATATTATTGTAACAGAATCAATGAGGGGCAAAAAAATTGGAAAGCTTTTATTTGATCGCCTGATAGAAGAAGCGAAAGAAAAGAAATTTAACCGCATCATTTGGCTGGTACTTGATTGGAATGAACCGGCAATAAATTTTTATAAAAATTATAATGCAGATTTTGATGCAGGATGGTTGAACTGTTCGATCTATGTATGATGTTTGGTAAATAATTAACTCACTCCATCTACCTGCATTTCTTTATTAATTTTCAATACCAATCCCTGTAATACTTTACCTGGTCCGGCTTCTGTAAATGCAGATGCTCCATCAGCAATCATGGAATGTACACTTTGCGCCCAGCGGACAGGGCCTGTTAGCTGATCAATAAGATGTTGTTTAATTTCTTCTTTATCCATCACTGCTTTGGCAGCAACATTCTGGTAAACGGCACAGGTAGGATTATGAAATTTTGTTGCTTCAATGGCTGCCTGCAATTCTTCTTTGGCAGGTACCATTAATGGAGAATGGAAAGCACCACCAACAGGTAATACC
>JBKJXQ010000206.1:0-3897 GCA_046716235.1 Chitinophagaceae bacterium | reverse complement strand
ATGGCGACAGACACAGGTGTAAATCTTCTGGCTCCGGGTAAAACACCAAAGACCAACCTGATGTTTCTAACATTCTTTGTTAATACCATCAAAGCTGTTCATGATTACTCAGATATATTAAGAGCATCAATTGCATCAGCACCAAACGATCATCGCCTGGGTGCTAATGAAGCACCGCCTGCTATAATTTCTGTATTTACCGGCCAATATCTTTCTAAAGTATTGCAGGATGTAAAAGAAAGAGTTTCTGATAAAATGGATGAGACGGATGAAAGTATGCTGAAGATTGATATTCACAGAAGTATTCCTGAATTGCTTATGGATAATACAGACCGTAACCGCACCTCTCCTTTTGCGTTTACAGGAAATAAGTTTGAATTCCGGGCCGTAGGTTCTTCTGCCAACTGTGCTAACCCGATGACCGTACTGAATACTATTATGGCTGATACGTTGAAAAAATTTAAAAAAGAAGTGGATGGGCTGATTGAAAAGGGTGAGAAAAAAGAAATTGCCATTATGCATGTCATCCGCCAATACATTGTAGCCAGCGAAAAAGTATTATTTGAAGGTGATGGCTATAGTGAAGCATGGGCTATTGAAGCAGAAAAAAGAGGATTGCAGAATGTAAAAACAACGCCTTATGCATTAGATGCGATGATAACTGACAAAGCCAAGCATTTATTTGAAAGTAATAATATTTACACCCATAGTGAACTGGAAGCCCGCCACGAAATAGAACTGGAAAAATACATTAAGAAAGTACAGATAGAAAGCCGCATCATGGGTGAGCTGGCTACCAGTCATGTATTACCAGCTGCTATCCGCTACCAGAATTTATTAGCCAATAATATCCGGGGGTTAAAAGAAGCCGGGTTAGACGAATCAAGTTTTATTAATCAGAAGCAGATTCTTGAAAAAATATCTGTACATATTAACAAAACAAGTGACCTAGTTGAAAAAATGATTCTGGCAAGAAAAGTAAGTAACAATATTGCTGATACAAGAGATAAAGCAATCGCTTATCAAACAAAAGTAAAAGATCAATTCTTTGATGAAATACGTTACAATGTCGATAAGCTGGAACTGCTGGTAGATGACCGTGAATGGTATTTGCCCAAATACAGGGAAATGCTTTTTCTGAGATAATAAAATTTCAATCGTAAATAAATTAGTTAGCCCCGGCCTTAAATCCGGGGCTTTTATTTACATACTAATCATACAGCACTCTTATTAAAGGCATTAATTAATAATTAGTACCTTTCAACAGTAATAAAATTACTCAACAACTCTGCTTATGAAAGTCTGTTATTATTTATTTTTAATCCTATTACTTGCAGGATGTCATGCGGCTGAAACAGATAGTATAGAAAAAGCTGTGCCTGATAGTACATCATGGACTATGCTTGGTTTTGAAAAAGTGGATAGCTCCAATCCTATCCTATTGCCTTCTTCAACACAAGTTTTTAATTGCCCATTACGTAACCAACAAGTAAATTGGGAAGAAAGAAATGTTTTAAATCCCACAGCTGTGATAAAGGATGGTAAAGTATTTCTTTTATACAGGGCCCAGGATAAAAGCGGCACTTCAAGAATCGGACTTGCCACCAGCGAAGATGGAATACATTTTATAAAAATGCCTGCCCCTGTATTCTACCCGGATAATGATAAAATGAAACAATATGAATGGCCCGGAGGATGTGAAGATCCCCGCATTATAGAAAGAGAAGATGGACTTTATATTATGACCTATACTTCATACGATGGAAAACTGGCAAGACTTTGTTTAGCCAGTTCAACTGATCTGTTGCACTGGACAAAACATGGTCTGGTTTTAACTGAAGATAAATACCGTAATAGCTGGTCAAAATCAGGGGCAGTAATTGGCAAACAAAGTGGTGAAAAAATAATTGCCAGAAAAATAAATGGAAAGTATTGGATGTACTTTGGGGATACCAATTTATTTATTGCCAGTTCCGATGATTTGATTCATTGGCAAATAGCCGAAGATGCTGAAAGCGGTAAAATGATTACGGTATTACATCCACGAAGAGGTTATTTCGACAGCCGTTTGGTAGAAAGTGGACCATACGCCTTAGAAAAAGACGAAGGAATATTATTAATATATAACGGAAGTAATGCTGCTAATTATGGAGATACCACACTGCCAAAATTTACTTACAGTGCCGGGCAGGCATTATTCGATAAAAACAATCCCTTTAAATTATTGGCCCGTACAGACACCAATTTCTTTCACCCTGATAAACCTTATGAACGGATGGGTGAAGTAAATGAAGTATGTTTCCTGGAAGGAATGGTGTATTATAAAAATCAATGGTTCCTTTATTATGGAACAGCGGATTCAAAAATAGCAGTGGCGGTTAGGAAATAATAATTACTTCAAATGAAAACCTTCTATAAACTTGGTATTAAAATTACCACTAAGAAAACGTTCGTCTTTCATTAATTGCAGGTGAAATGGAATAGTTGTTTTAACGCCTTCAATAACATACTCACTTAATGCACGGTGCATTGTATTAATGGCTTCCTGGCGGGTTTGCGCCACGGTAATTAATTTACCTATCATAGAATCATAATATGGGGGAATTACATATCCTGCATATACGTGGCTATCTACTCTTACACCATGACCACCTGGCTGATTAAGAGATGTAATACGTCCCGGTGATGGACGAAAATCATTATAAGGATCTTCAGCATTGATGCGGCATTCTATAGCATGATTCTGTGGAATATAATCATTGCCGGAAATTTTTTCGCCCATAGCAATTTTTATCTGCTCTTTTATCAAATCAAAATTGATAACCTCTTCGGTAACGCAATGCTCTACCTGTATCCTTGTATTCATTTCCATGAAATAAAAATTGCGGTTTTTATCCACCAGAAATTCTACCGTACCTACACTTTCATAATTGATAGCAGCCGCAGCTTTTTTAGCCGCCTCTCCCATTTTAAAACGCAATTCATCCGTCATAAATGGTGAAGGTGATTCTTCCACCAGTTTTTGATGACGACGTTGTATAGAACAATCTCTTTCACTAAGATGGCACACATTACCATACTGATCTCCTGCCACCTGAATTTCAATATGCCGCGGTTCTTCTACAAACTTTTCCATGTAAATACCATCATTCTTAAATGATGCCGCGGCTTCGGCTTTGGCGGTATCATAAGCTTTCTCCATTTCACTTTCTTCCCACACAATTCTCATCCCCTTACCACCACCACCAGCAGTAGCTTTCAGAATAACAGGATATCCCATATTCTTTGCAAAGCCTTTGGCTTCATCCACACTTTGCAATAATCCTTCACCACCCGGCACTACCGGCACACCAGCCTTTATCATGGTTGCTTTAGCTGTAATTTTATCCCCCATCGAATTAATCATGTCAGGCGTAGGACCGATAAATTTAATTCCATGATCATTACATATTTGTGCAAACTTTGAGTTTTCTGCAAGAAATCCATATCCGGGATGAACAGCATCCGCATTGGTAATTTCTGCTGCCGCCATCAGATGAGCAACATTAAGATAGGATTCGGAACTTTGCGGTTTGCCGATGCAAACAGCCTCGTCAGCAAATTTAACATGCAGGCTATCCCTGTCGGCAGTGGAATAAACAGCCACTGTTTTAATTCCCATTTCCCGGGCGGTGCGGATGATTCTTAAAGCAATCTCTCCTCTATTAGCAATTAATATCTTTTTGAACATAAATATAAATGTGATGAAGTGACAAGTGGAAATCAAACAGGATGATTCTTACTTTTCTATATTTCCACATTTTCTGATTAAGCTGGTTCCACTAAAAACAATGGTTGATCGTATTCTACCGGGGAAGAATCTTCTACCAGCACTTTTACAATCCTTCCTTTTACTTC
>JBKJXQ010000205.1:0-2693 GCA_046716235.1 Chitinophagaceae bacterium | reverse complement strand
ACCCCATCCTTCATCACAAAAACCACTTTACCAAAAACCTTTGCATCTTTCAACGGATCACCATCAACGGCAATTATATCTGCAAACTTGCCTGCCTCTATACTTCCAAGCTTATCTTTTTCTCCCAATAATTCAGCAGCCCTTATAGTAGCTGCTTTTATAGCTTCCATTGCGGGCATGCCCGCCTCTATCATATATCCAAACTCTACCCAGTTCAACCCATGTTTAAAAACTCCGGCATCTGTACCAAATGCTATTTTAACGCCGGCTTTGTAGGCTTTTGCGAAAGTGGCCTGTATTTGTAATCCAGTAGTAAGGGCTTTGACAGTAACTATATCAGTGTAATAGCCGGGTATTTTTGCACTGTCGGAAGTTGATTTTCCGGCAGTGATTGTTGGAACTAACCAGGTCCCATATTTTTTCATCAGTTCAATTCCTTCATCATCCATAAATGTTCCATGTTCAATAGAGGTAACACCGCCACGGATAGCTCTTTTTAATCCTTCGGCACCATGGGCATGAGCAGCCACTTTGAACCCGTAATCTTTGGCAGCAGCAACAATTGCCTTTATTTCTTCTTCAGTAAACTGTGCATTGGCGCCATCCTTTGTCTGGCTTAGCACACCACCGGTTGCAGTTATTTTTATCAGGTCGGAACCTTCTTTATAGCGCTGCCTTACTGCCTGGAAGGCATCTTCCACACCATTTATTACTCCTTCATTTGGTCCGGGATTACCCATCAAATCTTTCCGGTATCCATTAGTAGGATCGGCATGGCCGCCAGTGGTAGCAATAGATTTTCCGGCAGTAAAAATCCTTGGGCCGGTTACAAATCCTTTATTGATAGCATTACGAAGAGATATATTTACTCCGCTTCCACCAAGATCTCTTACTGTGGTGAAGCCCGCCATAAGCGTAGCATTGGCATATTTTATTGACTCAAAGGCCACATCAGCAGGATTGAGAATAAATCTATCTGCTGCAGCACCTTTTTTTGTTTCACTTTCAAAATGCACATGCATATCAATCCAACCGGGGGTTATTGTTTTTGTTTTTAAATCGATTGTTTTATCGGCCGCCCCGGGTTTGGCAAAACCATTCTCTACTCCAACGATTTTGTTTTTCTCCACCAGGATAGTCATATTCTTTTTAGGCTCACCAGATATACCATCAATGAGAGTGCCGCACCATATATACGTTTTTTGAGCACCTGAAACCAATACAACAGCAAAGCAAAAACTGGTAAGCAGGATTTTTCTCATGTTATATTAGTTGAAATACTAAAATAGTGTAATCGCTGGTAAATTGATAATTTATGCTACAGGAGTATCAACAGCGGTTAATGGATTTGCTGTGTATTTTGTTATTACACTAAAAAGCCAGGCCAATGCCGATGAAAATAATTTTGGTATGAAAGGGTAGAAGTCGGATTGGCCTGTCAGGTGCAGCCTCCGTAGAGCGAATAAGCTATGCCCCGGAAAATGCTCAGTTCTTTTATTAGTAATTGCACACAAATTTTCTTTTCCACGCAAGATTATCCAAACTGTGGATATGAAATTTCAATGACCGGGAAAATTCGTTTAGCTTTGCATGACCTCCCGGAAATTCTTCCTTTTTCAAGTGTCTATTTTGGTAAAGTATCGAAATGTCCGTTGGTCAATTGGGTGGGAAATTTTTCAGTTTTTTATTGGCAAATCAAATTTCGGTGGTGTAACTATTTTTCCGAAACAATTGGCTTTTAAATGAGTCTTTACGCCGTTATTAATTAAAATAAATTGACCATATAATGTCAAAGTACGTTTTTGTTACAGGTGGTGTTACCTCTTCGTTAGGTAAAGGTATTGTTGCCGCTTCGCTTGCAAAACTATTGCAGGCAAGAGGATTGAAGGTAACCATTCAAAAATTTGATCCTTATATCAACATTGATCCCGGAACGATGAACCCTTATGAACATGGTGAATGTTTTGTAACTGAAGATGGTGCTGAAACCGATTTGGATCTTGGCCACTATGAAAGATTTTTAAACATCTTTACTTCACAGGCTAACAATGTAACTACCGGACGTATTTATCAAACAGTTATAAATAAAGAAAGAGAAGGCGCCTATTTGGGCAAAACTGTGCAGGTGGTTCCGCACATTACCGATGAAATAAAAAGAAGGATGCTGCAATTGGGACAGAGTGGTGAATATGATATTGTAATTACAGAAATTGGTGGTACCGTTGGCGATATTGAAAGTTTGCCGTTTGTAGAAGCTGTTCGTCAGTTACAATGGGAGCTTCCTGAAGAGGATTCAGTAGTTGTTCACCTTACTTTAATACCTTACTTAAAAGCAGCAGGCGAATTAAAAACAAAACCCACCCAGCACAGTGTCAAAATGCTGAGTCAGGAAGGGGTGCATCCGGATATTATTGTTTGCAGAACCGAAAGACCATTGAATATGGAACTGCGCCGAAAAATTGCTTTATTCTGTAATGTAAAGCCTGAAGCTGTGATCGAGGCTGCAGATGCCCCCACCATTTACGAAGTCCCATTGGCTATGATGCGGGAAAAACTGGATGTGATTTGTATGAAAAAATTAAATATTATTAATGATAAAGAACCTGAGCTCACTAAGTGGAAGGAATTTCTGGATAAGCTAAAATATCCGAAGGGAAAAGTAAATATCGGGCTAATTGGTAAATACCTGGAAT
>JBKJXQ010000204.1:0-2848 GCA_046716235.1 Chitinophagaceae bacterium | reverse complement strand
TGTAGGAGAAACGTTCAGTGATGCTAACAATACATTAGTACCAACGGCAAATGCACAAAATGGTTTATTGCCTGCTTATACTATTATTGATTTAACTGCATCGTATAAATTTTCGAAAAATTTTAATCTGAAAGCAGGAATCAACAACTTGACGGATGCAAGATATTTTACCCGCCGTGCAGGTGGTTATCCGGGTCCGGGAGCTTTACCAGCTGATGGAAGAACCCTCTTTATCAGTGTGGGAGCGAAGTTGTAATAATGTTTTTTAAAAGGGTAAAGGCTAAGAATTTAAACACTGAGTAACAGAGGATCGGAGTTTTACAGAGAAGGTAAAACTGTGAATCATGCTCTGTGTAGCTCTTTTTCTCAGTATCTCCGTGTTGATTTTTTTTGAGAAAGCCTCTTTTTTTAATAAATAAGATTATATGATTCACTCACAATTCAGATAAACTTTCTTTTGTTGCCTTAATTGTTTTATCTAAATCTTCTTTTGTTAAAGCATTATTCAAAAACCAGCTTTCAAAAGCGGAAGGAGGAAGGTAAATACCCCTCTTCAACATGGCATGAAAATATTTTTTAAATAAATCGTTGTTGGCCGATGCGGCAGTTGCAAAATCAGTAACCGGATGATCGCTGAAATGAATACTGATCATAGAACCAAACTGGTTGATGATATAGTGCTGACCCCAAACTTTCAATATTTCGTCTAAACCATTTTTCAGGTAAATTGTTTTTTCTTCCAGCTCTGAATAAATGGATGGATTGTTTTTTAATTCAGTTAACATGGTAAAGCCGGCAATCATCGCAATCGGATTGCCACTTAATGTGCCTGCCTGGTAAACATTTCCGAGCGGAGCAATATGTTGCATAATTTCTTTTGACCCGCCAAACGCACCAACGGGCATACCGCCACCAATTACTTTTCCATAAGTAACTAAATCAGCTTTGATATTTAATTTTTCCTGTGCACCTCCGGGAGCTAAACGAAAACCTGTCATCACTTCATCAAAAATGAAAACAATTTTTTCTTCATCACAAATAGTACGCAGGCCTTCTAAAAAATTTTGCTGTGGTAAAACACAACCCATGTTGCCTGCAACAGGTTCTACAATGATTGCTGCAATTTCATTTTTATGCTGCGCCACTAATTTCGTTACTGCATCCAGGTCATTATAGGCTGCTGTCAACGTATCATTGGCCACACCCGGGGTAACACCTGGTACTGCCTGGATATTAAATGTTGCTACTCCACTTCCTGCTTTTACTAAAAATGAATCTGCATGACCATGATAATGTCCTTCAAACTTTATTATTTTATTTCTTCCCGTATAACCTCATGCCAAACGGATAGCACTCATACAGGCCTCCGTACCGCTGCTAACCATTCTTATTAAATCTACATTTGGCACCATGCTGATAATGAGTTCTGCCATTTCTATTTCCAATTCTGTAGGTGCACCAAATGAAGTTGAACCCATTGCTTTTTCCTGGATAGCTTTCACTACCGGTTCGTATGCATGACCAAGAATCATCGGTCCCCATGATGCGATGTAGTCGATGTATTGATTGCCATCCGCATCATATAGATAAGCACCTTTTGCATTGGTCATGAACACTGGTGTTCCGCCCACACTTTTAAATGCCCTCACAGGAGAGTTTACACCACCGGGTATACTTTTTTGTGCCCGTTCGAATAGTTTTTTACTTTTCTCGTACATCTTTTATATTTTTTCCAAAGAAGACACTAAATAAAGCAAAGCAAGCAAAACCATCTTTGTGAGGTCGTGTCTTAGCGGTTCATAATCCTGATAAAATCTTTTGCAAAATAAGTCGCAATTAAATCTGCACCAGCTCTTTTGATTGAAGTTAATACTTCCAGGATGGCTTTGTCCTCATCAATCCATCCCATTTTTGCTGCTGCTTTTATCATAGCATATTCTCCACTGATATTATAAGCACTTACCGGAACATTCACTACGTTCTTTACTTCACGGATGATGTCTAAATAGGAGAGTGCAGGTTTTACCATTATAATGTCAGCGCCTTCTTCAACATCCATCACTGCTTCTTTCACTGCTTCAATCCGATTTGAATAATCCATTTGATAAGTTTTCTTATCACCAAAACCAGGTGCACTGTCCAATGCATCACGAAAAGGTCCATAAAAACAAGATGCATATTTTGCACTGTAGGCCATAATACCCGTATTGTTAAAATTATTTTCTTCCAGGGCTTTACGGATAGCACCGATGCGGCCATCCATCATATCACTGGGTGCAACAAAATCAGCCCCGGCTTGTGCATGGCTCACACTCATCTTTGCAAGCACTTCAACAGTTGCATCATTTACAATTTGCCCGTTCTCTACAATACCATCATGGCCAAAAGAAGAAAAAGGATCCAACGCAACATCTGTCATCACCAGCATTTCAGGCACTGCATCTTTAATAGCTTTGATACTTCTTTGCATCAACCCATCCGGGTTCAATGCTTCTGTTCCTTTATTATCTTTTAATTCATCCTTTGATTTTACAAAGAGCAGCACACATTTCAATCCCATGCTCCATAATTCTTTCACTTCCTTCACAGTAAGATCAATTGAACGGCGGTAATAGCCGGGCATTGAGTTGATTTCTGACTGCTCGTTTTCACCTTCAATAATAAAAAGGGGAACAATGAAATCATTTGGAGTGAGAATGGTTTCACACACCAGGCTTCTTATTGCCGGGGTTTGACGTAATATTCTGTTTCTTCTTTGTAAATACATAAGATAAGTTTAGTAGTTCAACAAGTATTAGAACGTTTCGCCCATTCCTCTTTTTCTTTATCTGTTATAACAGCCAGCCAA
>JBKJXQ010000203.1:0-4255 GCA_046716235.1 Chitinophagaceae bacterium | reverse complement strand
GGCAACCACACCAGTTTCTGTAAAAAAAATACCAGGTATGACGGGTATGGTCAATGAAATATTATTGGAAATACGTACAGGCGGTGATGACCTGAGAGGGGGTAATGATAATGTAAGCGTTACCGTTCGTATAAATGGAAAGCCCGAACAAAAATTTCCGAATATAAATAAAAGTGCCCGTTGGATTGGTAATTACACCGAAACAGTTTCGCTAAAACTAACTACACCCGTTAAAAAAGAGGATATTCAGAATATTTTATTTTCTACAACATTTGGCGGTGGTATAGGCGGCGATAACTGGAATATGGATTGGGTAAAAGTGATGGTAAACGGAGGAGAAATCATAGCAGAAAAATCAGGAACTCCATTGAACCGGTTTACAGCGGAAAGAAAATTTTATACGTTACTTATTCAGTAATCATTGTAACAGAATGTGTGGAGATAAAAAGATTTTTTAGTGGTTTTAAATATATGAGTATGAAAATAAAAATCCATCTGTTTATTGTATTTATATTTTTTCTTTTCAGCTATTGCGATTTATCTGCTCAACCATTTAATCTCAATGAAACTGTTCAGCCTGTTGAATTGAATTTTACAGAATATAAAAAAGAAGGGGAGGAGAAAGCAAAAGGAAGGATTAGTATGAATACACTATCCCAGGATAAGGATACTATGTATTATTTTATCAAAGGGCTCAGTATGTATTCGCCAACCTACTTCAGTCTTAACACTGCTGACCCTGGAGCCGATATTAAAGTAAATTTATGTAAAGAGAACTGGCATGCATTTCATCAGAGCGGCACGGTGAAAGGTAAAAATGTATGGAAAACTAATTTCAAAACGGAAGGCGATTTCGGGATCATGGTTATTGCTAAAAAAAAACCGGTAAGATATGTTTTGCTGGTATGGACTGGTGATGAAATGAAGATTGAGATGCCATCAGTTTTTAAAAATGGTGATGCCGCATCTATGAATGGGGGAGGTTGGTTTAAAAAGAATAGGATGGTTGTCATTATTGCTGTTATAGCATTACTCATTATAGCGTTCCTGTTATTTAAGCTGAAAAATAAAAAACAATAAAAAAGAGATTATGAAAAAGATCATTTTATTTTTATCAGTTGTGTTTTTATCTGTGGCAGTAAATGCACAGCAGCCTGATCAGAATGAGCCTGTAATTCAGGCTAATGAAGATCAGCATGAAGGTAATGAAGCACAAAGAGATGATGAAGCCAGTGACAGGGAAGCTATTGACGGTGCTATTGGAAACCTTCAGAATTATATGAATTGGCTGGAAGAAAGAAGAAATGAATGGAATACCATTCAGAATTTTGAACCCGGCGCCTGTGCCCCTGACTTTGCAGCAAGCGGTGGATCTATGATGCCATCTACCTGCGCAGGAAATCAAGCCTGTGGAGAATGTTATGAAAGAGCAGTAAACGAATTAAATTTTATCCGCCGGCAATTAGGCAGACTGAGCTGTATTTATAGTAATACAAAAAACTTTAACGAGAGTGCTATAGCTTTTGGTGATAATATGAGTGGCATACATGCCGTAACCGGTGCTGCCTGGCAAAGTGCCAGGTGAGAAGTGGTGGCACAGTTCAATCATTTCAAACAAACCTATGATAATAAATATACAGATATGATGGGTTCGTTGCAACGGGCATTACAAAGTATTGGTACCTGCGAAATGCAATATGGCTTACCAGATTGGTACCAGCGTTTTGGTTTTATCTATTTTGAATTTATGAAGGATAAATATAAAAGAGCAGACTGATGAAAAAAAAAATATTTGTTGGCCTGCTAACTATTATTATTGTAAATGCATTAATTGCGCAAGGTAAATACGCTGGCTCTAAAAAGTCGTTGATTGGAAAAGTATACACACACAGCCGCAATCTTTCTGCATTAAAAGGCTGGACTTTTATGGAAGGAGGAGTTGCCAATTCCATCAATGACCCGGAACTAATAACTTCCGATGTGTTTAAAAAAGGAACAACCTATGTAGTATTTTTCAGTATTAAAGAAGATACTTCTTCTGATAAATTTACTGTTATTGATGTTGTTGAAATAATGGGTGTGACTAAAGGCTGGACAGTCCGTAGTAGTTTTTGCCGGCAAAATGGCCATGAAAATAATTATATAATTGCCTGGGGAAAAGAAAATACAGCCCCCTACATGAAGCTGATAAAGAAAGCCTGGAGATTTGATCCTGACAAAAGAAAGATAAATATTATTCCCGTAAAAGGAATTGATTGTGAGAATATAGGCTGTTGATATATTTTAAAATTCACTGTTTTTAAATTAAATCTTCTAAGTCCGGGTTTACTATCCGGGCTTTTTTTATCACCCCATATTATGAAACACTTTCTGCACATCTTCATCCTGTTCTAATTTTTCAATCAGCTTACTCACATCAGCCGCTTGTTCATCATTAACAGGAACAGTAGTAGAGGGTATCCATTCCAGTTCTGCACTCATCGGAACAATACCTTTATCTTCCAATGCCTTTTGCATATTGCCAAAATCTGTAAAGCCGCAACGCACTACTAAAATATCTTCACCATTTTCGCCGGTGCCTTCGCCCAGTTCTTCTAAACCAAAATCAATCAGTTCCAATTCCATATCTTCTGCATTCAATCCTTCGGGTTTCAATTTAAACACACCCATTTTCTTGAATTGAAAAGCTACACTGCCGCTGTTACCCATTGCACCATGTCCTTTTGTAAAAACAGATTTTACATTCGCCACCGTTCTTACATGGTTATCGGTAGCAGTCTCTACTATTACTGCTACACCATGCGGCGCATACCCTTCATATAGAATTTCATCATAATTTATCAGTTCTTTTCCTTGTGCTCTTTTTATAGCGGCCTCCACACGGTCCTTTGGCATACCCACACTACGGGCATTTTGAAAGCAACGGCGAAGAGCAGCATTTTGTCCCGGGTCGGGGCCACCAGCTTTTACGGCGATAATTATTTCCTTACCGATACGGGTAAAGTTCTTAGCCATTTTATCCCAGCGGGCAAACATCGAGGCTTTACGTACTTCAAAAATTCTTCCCATCTCTTTTTGTTTTTTTATAACCAGCTTTAGTTCCATGATGAACTTTCGTTGCGACGCTCCGTTCAGGGTTCTGTTCGCTATTCATTAATATATGCCGGGCTGCAAATCTAAGGCAATGGACGGAAATGAAAAACCGCCCCGCTGCAAACGGGACGGCTTTTAAATAAAATCAATTTATTAGTTTAAAGGCTCAGCTTTTCCCAACTTGCTGACAAAGGCTGCTAAATGAATAACGGCAAAACCTATAGAGATGTATAATAATGTTCTATCCGTATCAAATCCAACAGTATATTGGTGCAGCAATCCTGCAACAATTAATAACAATGAAAGACCCAGCCCTGTATAACGGGCAATCTTCATGCCTTTACGTTCTACAGTTCCATTACCCAAATGGCTATTCTTAGCTCCATATACAAGATAAATATCAAGACCAATAAGCATCCATACCAATAAACGAATCCAGGTATCCATTGGCAAAAATACCATCATAAATAAACAAGTAATAATGCCAAGAATAGGAACTAATGGTACCATTGGCGTTTTAAATGCTCTTGGTAAATCCGGCATTTTATTCCGCATTACCCATACACCGATACATACTAAAATAAAAGCGAATAATGTTCCGATACTTGTCATTTCCCCTACCACTCTTGCAGGTACAAAAGCTGCAAACAAGCTAACAAAAAGCATAAAGAACAAATTGTTTTTTGCCGGTGTTTGTGTTTTTGGATTTACACTGGAGAAAATTTTAGGGATTAAACCATCTTTACTCATACTGAAGAATACACGACTTTGTCCCATCAGCATCACTAATATTACTGACGCATATCCAAAAAGAATAGCTACTACAATAGCTCGGTTCAACCAGGGATAATCTGGTTTTATAACTCCCGCAGCATCAGCAGTACCCATGTGGTCAATAGCCACAGCTACAGGAGCAATACCATCTTTACCGGCAAATGTTGTGTAGCTGGTTACACCCGTCATTACATGCGCAAACAAAATATATAGCACCGTACAAATAGCCAGCGAACCTAAAATACCTATTGGCATATCACGTTTCGGATTTTTTGCTTCCTGTGCAGCTGTACTCACTGCATCAAACCCTATATAGGCAAAAAACACAATGGCTGCGGCTCGTATTATACCGCTGAATCCAAAATTTCCAAAATTGCCGGTATTGTCA
>JBKJXQ010000202.1:0-3320 GCA_046716235.1 Chitinophagaceae bacterium | reverse complement strand
AGTGGAAATCCATTAATATTTACTCCCAATGTTAGTTTATTCTTTTCTACAGAAGCAAAAGGTATCAGAACAAATAAATATCCATTAAATCCTGCGGAAATGAATGGCGGTGGATGGGGTAGTGGTAATGAATTTCCTTTTTTCCGGTTTGCTGATGTTCGCCTGATGAAAGCTGAGGCAATATTAAGAGGTGGTACAGATGCTGAAACTCCTTTGATGATAGTCAATTCAATCCGTGCAAAAAGAAGTGCAGCTGCTATGGCTTCTGTTAACTTAACTTCACTATTGGCAGAACGTGGCCGTGAACTTTATCTTGAAGCCTGGAGAAGAAATGATTTGATCCGTTTTAGTAAGTTTAACGATCCTGTAAATGAAAGGCCTACTGCTTCAGCAGCAACAAAGGTTGTTTTTCCAATACCCAATATTGCGCTTTCTTCAAATCCAAACTTGAAACAAAACGCCGGGTACTAATAAATTTATAAGTATTTTTAAAAGGCCATTCATTAAGTAATGGCCTTTTTTTATTTTTATAATATGAGAAAGGATTTCTTTATCTGTTTGAGTTTCTTTCTTTTTTCTCTTATATCCTGCCGTACAAAAGATACAAAAACACTTTTTACTGAAGTAAAGAATAGCCATATTGACTTTACCAACACGGTAACCAATACAAAGGATTTTAATATTTTCAATTACCGTAATTTTTACAATGGAGGTGGCGTTGCTATCGGCGATATTAATAATGATGGATTAGCTGATGTGCTGCTGACATCCAATATGGCCAGCAACAAATTATTTTTAAACAAAGGTGATTTTAAGTTTGAAAATATTTCTGCCAAAGCGGGAATTGGCGAAGCAGGAAAATGGAATACCGGGGTTACCATGGTAGATATTAATAATGATGGTTGGCTGGATATTTACATTTGTAATGCGGGTATTGATAAATGGAAAAATCAATATGGCAATTCATTATTCATCAATAACCATGACCTGACATTTACAGAAAAGGCGAAAGAATATGGTCTTGATGAAGGCGGATATACTACACATGCTGCCTTCTTTGATTATGACCTTGATGGCGACCTGGATTGCTATATTCTTAATAATAGTTTTATACCGGTAAATACTCTCAACTATTCCAATAAACGGGACCTGAGGGCAAAAGACTGGCCGGTAAAAGATTTTGCAAAAGGAGGCGGCGATAAATTATTAAGGAATAATAATGGAAAGTTTATAGACGTAAGCGAAGAAGCACATATCTATGGAAGCTTAATAGGTTTTGGATTGGGTGTAACAGTTGGCGATGTAAATGGCGATTATTATCCTGACATTTATATCTCTAATGATTTTTTTGAACGGGATTATCTATACATCAATCAACAGGATGGTACATTTAAAGAAGATTTAGAAAACAGGATGCAGCATACCAGCATGGCATCAATGGGTGCCGATCTTGCAGATATTAATAATGACGGCTATCCTGATATTTTTACTACAGATATGCTGCCCGGCGATGAATACCGGCTAAAAACAACTTCCTCATTCGAAGGGTATGATGTTTTTCAATTGAAATTAAAGCAAGGATTTTATAACCAGTTTCAGCAAAATGCACTACAGGTAAATAACCGGAACGGTAAGTTTATGGAAACGGCTTATTACAGTGGCGTAGCTGCAACCGACTGGAGTTGGGGTGCATTAATATTTGATGCTGATAATGATGGGCTAAATGATTTATATATATCTAATGGAATTTATAAAGATGTAATTGACCAGGATTTTATTGATTTTTTTGCCAATGAAGTTTATCAGAAAATGGCGTTGAGCGGAAAAAAAGAAGAGATACAACAGATTATAGATAACATGCCGTCTGTTCCCATTTTAAATAAAGCCTATAAAAATATGGGTAATCTCCGGTTTTCTGATGAAGGGAAAAACTGGGGTTTTAGCACACCATCTTTTTCCAACGGGGCTGCTTATGGTGATCTGGATAATGATGGTGACCTTGATATGATCGTTAATAATGTGAACATGCCGTCTTTCGTTTATAAAAATAATAGCCGGGAGATTTCAACAAATAATTTTATCGGTGTTCAACTAAAAGGAACAGGCTCCAATACTTTTGCTATTGGCAGTAGTATTAAAATTTACTGTAACGAGGAGATAATAAGCCGTGAGGTAATTCCAAGCCGCGGCTTTCAAAGCAGTTGTGACTATAAAATGATTGCAGGACTGGGAAATAAAAAAGTTGACTCACTTATTATTACCTGGCCAAACAAAACATTTATAAAAATTGATACACCGGCAGTTAATAAAGTGCATACTATTCAACAATCAGGAAAAGAATTGCCGGTGCCTGTCATTGAAATTAAGAAAGCTGATATTTTATTTCAACAGGAGAATAGCATTTTTGATAGGCATAAGGAAGACGATTTTGTCGATTTTTACCAGGAACGTAATATTCCGGTGATGCTCTCGAAAGAAGGGCCAAAAGCTGCTGTTGCTGATGTAAATAAGGATGGCCTGAATGATGTGTTTATTGGCGGGGCAGCCGGGCAGGGAGGGCAATTATATCTTCAAACACAAAACGGATTTGTAAAAAAACAAGTAATAGCATTTGAAAAAGATAAAAATTTTGAAGATGTGGCCCTTTTATTTTTTGATTGTGACAATGATGGAGATGAAGATTTATTTGTGGGAAGTGGGGGTAACAATCATCCCCCGAGGGATCGATTGCTGCAACATAGACTTTATATAAATAATGGTAAGGCAGATTTTTATAAGGATTCAACTGCTTTTCCAATAAATAGCTCCAACATATCAATTGCTGTTGCAAATGATTATGATAATGATGGTGACTCTGATCTTTTTGTGGGAGGAAGAAGTATTTCATTAAACTATGGATTTATACCGGCCAGCTATATTTATGAGAATGATGGTAAGGGGCATTTTGCAGATGTAACCAATAAACTGAATCCGGCGATTGCAAATGCAGGTATGGTAACAGACGCTGTGTGGATGGATGTATATGGCGACAAACAGAAGGAATTAATTATTGTTGGGGAGTGGATGACACCTCGTATATTTTCTTTTAATAAAAAAAGAATGGAAGAAGTGAAAACGAACATGAATAATCTTTTTGGCTGGTGGCAAACTGTTGAAGCGGCTGATATGGATGGTGACGGTGACAATGACCTGGTGCTGGGCAACTTTGGTGATAATTTTTATTTAAAACCAAATGAAAAAAATCCTGTCAAATTATGGGTAAATGATTTTGATATGAATGGGCTGCCGGATAAAATTCTTTCACGAACAATAGATGGTAA
>JBKJXQ010000201.1:0-13487 GCA_046716235.1 Chitinophagaceae bacterium | reverse complement strand
ACTCGGTATTAGTTCACATTTGAAACATTGGGGTATTAATGAAAATAAAATAACTGAATTGGATTGGTGGCAATCAACAAAATTAGAAGCGAATATGCAATTGACTGCCGCACCAGCCCGCCATTTTTCCGGTAGGGGAATAAAAAGAGGACAAACATTATGGTCATCATTTATTTTAAAAACAGCAAAGCACAATTTATATCTCGGTGGGGATTCTGGTTATGACACTCACTTTAAAGAAATTGGTGAAAAATATGGCCCATTTGATATTGCTATTCTTGAGTCAGGTCAGTACAATACGATGTGGCCACATATACACATGATGCCGGAAGAAGCAGTACAGGCAGCTGTAGACTTAAAAGCTAAAGCACTCTTGCCTGTTCATTGGGGTAAATTCCGATTAGCGATGCATGCATGGAATGAACCGGTGAAAAGGATATTGGAAAAAGCAAAAGAATTAAATGTTCAGGTCTGCACACCTATGATTGGCCAACCGCTCATTCTTGATGGTCATTTCAGGGGAACAGATTGGTGGGAAATGGTAAAGAAAAGCTGATCATTATTTTTTACTGACAAAATTTTTATTGTAAATCAATAACTTACAAAGGGACTGTAAAAATTACTTCACCAATTTGTAGGTTTGAGTTTTACCCAACCCTACCTTTGCCCTCCCATTTAAAAAAAGGGGACGAGTTGAGGGATAGCTCACTTGTTTATTATTTAACTGCTGAAGGTAATAGGCGAATAGCCTGAAGCTAACAGCGAAAAGCTTTCTTTAAAATGAGCAAATTACATTTCACAACCAAACATGCGAACGAGGCTACCGTACAACGTACATGGTATGTTGTTGATGGTACTAATCAAACCGTTGGACGTATGTGTGCTAAAATTGCTGCGATACTTCGTGGTAAAAACAAAGCATACTATACTCCACACGTTGACACTGGTGACTATATTATAGTGACTAACTGCGAAAAAATCGTATTAACCGGAAAAAAGATCGACCAAAAAATTTATGACACCTTCAGTGGTTACCCCGGTGGTCGTAAAGAAGAGGTGGCAAGAAACCTTATCAATCGCAGACCAGAAGTAGTTATTGAAAGAGCTGTAAAAGGGATGTTGCCTAAAAATCGGTTGGGTCGCAAGATGTACAAAAAATTATTTGTGTATGTAGGTGCCAGTCATCCGCATACTGCACAGCAACCTAAAGAATTAAAATTTTAACCCTTCGCCAAGCTCAGGGTGACAAACAACATTAAAAATTCCTAATAATAAATAAATGGAAAAGCAAACAACAGGTGTCGGTCGTCGTAAAGAAGCTGTGACAAGGGTATTTCTTTCTAAAGGAAGTGGCTCTATCACCATAAACGATAAAGACTATAAAAAATATTTTTCTCTGGTTTATTTGCAAAACCAGGTAGAACGTCCTTTTAAAACTATTGATGCGATAGGTAAGTTTGATGTAAATATCAATGCTTCCGGTGGTGGGGTTAAGGGACAGGCAGAAGCCGCTATGCTGGGAATTTCCCGTATACTGGTGGAGCTAAATCCTGAATGCCGCCCTGCTTTAAAAGCAGCCGGATTATTGAAAAGAGATCCACGTTCTGTTGAACGTAAGAAATTCGGTCATAAGAAAGCAAGAAGAAGCTATCAGTTCTCTAAGCGTTAATCGTAACAGAGAAAGCAAACAATTATTAAAAACGATCATTCAATTAATACAATGGAAAATAACACTTCACTACAACAGCAACTTCTGGATGCAGGTGTGCATTTTGGTCACCTTAAAAAGAAGTGGAATCCCAAAATGTTGCCTTACATCTTTGCTGAGAAGAAAGGTATTCACATTATCGATCTGAACAAAACTGTTGAGTGCCTCCAGGAAACTGCTGCTGCCATGAAACAGATTGCCCGAAGCGGTAAAAAGATTTTGTTTGTTGGTACAAAAAAACAGGCAAAGGATATCGTTAACGAATCGGCCAGGAAAGTAAATATGCCTTTCGTAACAGAACGTTGGTTGGGAGGAATGCTTTCTAACTTCAATACAGTACGAATGAGTGTAAAGAAAATGCAGAGCATCGAAAAAATGCTTGGTGATGGTTCTTTCGACAGTATTACAAAAAAAGAACGGTTAACATTAAGCCGTGACAAAGATAAAATGGAAAAAGTATTAGGTGGCATTGCCCAATTGGGTCGTGTACCTGCTGCATTATTCCTTGTAGATATCGGGCATGAGCATATTGCATTGGCAGAAGCAAAACGCCTGGGTATTTCTACATTTGGTATTGTAGATACCAATTGTGATCCTAACAAAGTTGATTTTGCCATCCCTGGTAATGATGATGCTACCAAATCAATTTCTATCATGGTCAATTATCTTACTGCTGCTATTGCTGAAGGTTTAGCAGAACGCCAGGCTGCAAAAGATGAAGATGTAGATGATACAGTTGATGATGAAAAAGAAAGAAGAGCAGCAAGAATGGAAGCAGAAGCACAAGCTGAAGCAGCCCGTGGTCGTGGCGGTCGTGGTGGTGGCCGTGGTGGAAATACCGGTGCTGGTGGTGGTCCCGGACAAGGACAAGGTGGTGGACAAAGACGTCGCACAACTGGTGGTCCTGGTCAGGGTGGCGGCAGAGGCCCGGGTGGTGGAAGAAGATAAGAAAAACTATACCGGGAGTATGTAAACAGATTTCTGCTACCGGCTCAAACTTTATTGAATTAATTATTATTAATGATGCCAGGATCTGTTTCAGACTTCTGGCATCTGATTTCAAACTTCAAATTATATGAGTACAGCAACTATAAGTGCACAAGATATAAATAAACTTCGCCAGGCTACTGGTGCAGGTATGTTGGATTGCCGTAAGGCGTTGACAGAAACAAATGGTGATTTTGAAGCTGCCATTGACTGGCTGCGTAAGCAAGGACAGAAGGTAGCCGCAAAAAGAGGCGACCGTGAAGCTAAAGAAGGCGTAGTAATTGCCCAAACAACCAGCGATAATAAACGTGGTGTAGTAGTATGTGTAAGTTGCGAAACAGACTTCGTTTCTAATAACGAAGATTTTATATCGATGGTAAAAAATATAGCTAATGTGGCTATCACCAATAATATCCAAACACAGGAAGACCTGAATAATGCTGTTATAAATGGCGCTAAAGTATCAGATCTTATCAATGATAAGCTGGCAGCTATTGGTGAAAAAATTGGCATCACTAAATTTCAAATAGTAGAAGCTTCGTATGTTGCTTCTTATATTCATGGTTCCAACCGGATTGGTGTATTGGTAGGCTTAAGCAAAGAAGCCGCTGAAGTAGGAAAAGATATTGCTATGCAAATAGCAGCGTTAAACCCTGTAGCAGTAGATGCTGCCAGTGTATCGGCTGAAGTGGTAGCCCGTGAAAAAGCTATCATCATAGATGTGATGAAAGAAGATCCCAAAATGGCCGGCAAACCAGAAGAAATGCTGGCTAAAATTGCGGAAGGTAAAATGAGTGCTTTCTTTAAAGAGCAAACATTAACTGCACAGGCTTTTGTAAAAGATAGCAGCAAAACAGTTGCGGATTATCTGAAAGAAAGCGGTGATGTAAAAGTAACAGAGTTTAAGAGAGTAGCGTTGGGCTAATAACTTTTTATATAGTTTATCCTAAGAGAGAACCTTCATTGGCTCTCTTTTTTTTGTCTGAATTACTAGTATAATTAAAGATGAGGATTTATACTGCTATCGTCATTATATAGCAATCCCGGAATAGAATGAAGTTGAAATGAAGTATTGTATTTATATGTTTTTATAAACTCAAAAAATTAATCAATCAATGCTTCCCACAAAACCTCAATGGGATGTTTTGCTTTTGCACCGGTACCATCTTTTATCTGGTGCCGGCAGCTGGTTCCGGGTGCCACAATAATAGTTTCAGAAGCAGCATTTCTTACTGCGGGAAATAAAACCAGTTCGCCAATCTGCATACTTAAATCATAGTGTTCTTTTTCGTACCCGAAAGAACCGGCCATACCGCAACAGCCACTGGGAATAGTTTCAAGCGAATAATTTGCAGGAATAGATAAAATAGCAGTGGTAAATGCAACGTTACTCAATGCTTTTTGCTGACAATGGCCGTGTAGTTTTATTTTTCTTGTTTCATTGGTAAATAATGTGGCATCAATTTTTCCAGCTGCAAATTGTTGCGCAAGAAACTCATCAATATAAAAAACATTATTACTTAGTTCTTTTGCTTTATTTAAATTTTCATCAGTAGCTAAGTCAATATATTCATCTCTGAACGTTAAAATTGCTGATGGCTCAATACCAATCATCGGAGTGGCAGCAGAAACTACAGGGTGCAACAGAGTAATATTTTTATTAATGATTTCTTTGGCCTTTCGTACCAGGCCCTTACTTAGCCATGTACGACTGCTTTCCAAATGGTTGGGTATAGTTACGTCATAACCTAATTTTTCAAGTAACAAAATGGATTTTATACCAATTTCTGTATCATTATAGTTGGTAAACTCATCGCAGAATAAAAAGACCTTGCCATTATTTGCAAAAGAGGTTTTATTGTTTTTTGATTCAGCTTTATGCTGTGTATACCATTGCTTCAATGTTTTTTTATACATAGTGGGCAAGGACCGTTTGGTGGCAAACCCTGCTATTTTTTTTATAGCGTTTCCAATAAAGGGATTCGTAACAGCAAAATTATACAGGCCAGGTAGCAGCGAACTTAATCTTGCTGATGCAGTAAAGTTGGCTATCAGTTTACTGCGAAATGGCACACCATTGGCATCGTAATAATGTTGTAAAAATTCTGCTTTTAATTTAGCTACATCCACATTACTGGGACATTCACTTTTACAACCCTTACAGCTTAAACACAAATCCATTACTTCATAAATTTCCTTATGATCAAACCGGTTCAGCTTATCACTATTGGTTAAAAATTCCCGTAAAATATTGGCTCTTGCCCTTGTTGTATCCTTTTCATTTTTTGTAGCCATAAAGGAGGGGCACATGGTGCCGCCACTCAAGGAAGTCTTTCTGCAATCACCACTGCCATTGCATTGCTCGGCATGTTGCAATACATCCTGGTTGTGAAAACGGAAATGTGTTTTAAATGCTGGTGTTTGCTGGCCGGGTACATAACGCAGCATGGTGTTCATACTGGGAGTATCCACAATTTTATTTGGATTAAAAATATTTTCAGGATCCCAAATCCTTTTTACTTCTTTTAATAAGGCATAATTTTTTTCACCTACCATTTGTTTAATAAACTCTCCCCTCAATCTTCCATCTCCATGTTCGCCACTTAATGAACCATTATATTTTTTAACCAGCGTAGCAATTTCTTCAGCTATAATTCTGAATAGCTGATTGCCTTCTTTTGTTTTTAAATTGATGATAGGACGCAGATGTATTTCACCACTGCCTGCATGAGCATAGTGAACGGAATATAAATTATGTTTCTTCAGTATCACATTAAAATCCCTGATGTAAGCCGGTAAATCATTTACATCAACAGCAGTGTCTTCAATTACCGGTACTGCTTTTGCATCCCCGGGCAGATTACTGAGCAAACCCAGTCCGGCTTTACGTAGTGTCCATATTTTCTTACTGTCAGCACCAAACAACAAGGGGAAGTGATAACCCAATTCTGCGGAACGCATTTCTTCTTCTACCTTTTTAGCGATAGCCATTATTTCTTGCTGAGTTTCCCTGCAAAATTCTATTACCAGGATAGCACCAGGGTCGCCCTGCACAAAAAATCGGTTTTTACGCTGCTCAATATTATCTTTTGTACATTCTAAAATGTAATGATCAATCAGTTCACTGGCACTAGGCTTATATTTCAGTGCAATTAAATTAGCTCTCAGGCTTTCATCAATACTATTAAAATGAACACAAAGCAATCCGGTTTCCTTTGGTGGCAATGGAACTACATTTAATTTTATCTCAGTAATAAATGCAAGTGTTCCCTCCGAACCTGCAATGAGTTTACAAAAATTAAAATCTTCACCACCGGCTGTAAACGGCGCCGTATCTAATAATACATCTACTGCATAACCGGTATTTCTTCTTTCTACTGTTTTTTTTGGAAACTCTTTTCGTATTTCTTCCTGGTTATCAGTATTACTTAACAGGCTTCTTATTTTTTTATAAATAGAAGCTTCCAGTGTATCGCTTTCGCATTTGAGATGAAATTCGTCTATACTTAAACTATTAAAAATCGCCTCGCTTCCATCACTCAGCAATGTTTTTACTTCCAGTAAATGTTCACGGGTGCTTCTGTAAACAACCGAATTGCTGCCGCAGGAATTATTACCAACCATTCCACCAATCATAGCCCTGTTGGCTGTTGATGTTTCCGGACCAAAAAATAAACCATGAGGTTTTAAAAACATATTCAGTTCATCCCGGATAACTCCCGGCTGCACCCTTACCCAATGTTCTGCTGAGTTTAATTCAATGATGGAAGTAAAATTTTTAGATACATCCACCACAATACCATTACCCACTACCTGGCCTGCAAGCGATGTACCCGCGGTACGGGGAATAAGCGATGTTTTATTTTGCCTGGCAAAAGCAATCAATTTTTTTACATCATCAATACATGTTGGAATAGCTACTGCCAATGGCATTTCTCTATATGCACTTGCATCGGTTGCATATAAAGTCCGTGTAGTGGTATCAGTAAATAAATCCCCTTGCAGTTGTTTGGCTAATTGCTTAAGTGCCTCCTTCATAATTACTAATGGTGAGTTGGTAAAGATAGTTTAAGAAATAATTTAAATCTTGTTGTTTACAAACCCTGGAAACAGGATAAATTTGTTTCATGACTAATGATTATACAATCTGGTTTGCTGCCAATAAAGAAATCTGGAATAAACGAACTGTAGTTCATAAAGATTCAGCTTTCTATAATGTGGAAGGTTTTAGAGCAGGAGAAAATGTTTTAACTCCCATTGAACTGAATGAATTGGGTGATGTAAAAGGAAAGAAACTATTGCACCTTCAATGTCACTTTGGAATGGATAGTTTGAACTGGGCAAGGCTTGGTGCAGAGGTAACAGGAATGGATATTTCGGATAAAGCAATTGATGAGGCAAGACGACTTAATGATGACCCTTCGATAAACTCAGGAGGAATGAATGCAAAATTCATTTGCTGTAATGTGTATGATTTAAAAGAACATCTTGATGAGAAATTTGATATTGTCTTTACATCTTATGGTACTATTGGCTGGCTTCCTGATCTGGATAAATGGGCGGATATTATTTCGCATTATCTAAAACCCGGTGGTATTTTTTATTTAGCAGAGTTTCACCCGGTGGTATGGATGTTTGATGATGAATTTACACATATTAAATATTGCTATGAAAACCAGGAAGTAATTATAACAGAAAACTATGGTACGTATACTGATCGTAAGGCCTCAATTACAGGGAAAGAATATGGGTGGAACCATAGCATCAGTGAAGTGTTGAATGCATTGATAAAAGCAGGGTTGAAGATTGAACTTTTTAATGAATATATGTATTCACCTTATCCCTGTTTTAGTAATACGGTGGAAATTGAAAAAGGAAAATGGCAGATTAAGGGAATGGAAGGAAAGATACCAATGGTGTATACTGTAAGAGCTATTAAACAATAATCAAAACCCCTATCTTCGCAGCGAAAAAACTGCCCTGATGCTACCTAAGTATAAACGTATTCTTCTTAAACTTTCCGGCGAAGCTTTAATGGGTGATAAAAGTTTCGGTTTTGACACTTCCGTTATCAACCAGTATGCACAAGACATTAAATCAATTACTGAACTTGGTGTTCAGGTGGCAATCGTAATAGGAGGAGGAAATATCTACCGGGGAATGAATGAAGCTGAAACGGGTATCGAAAGAGCACATGGTGATTATATGGGGATGCTGGCCACCGTAATTAATGGTATGGCATTGCAGGCAGGCTTGGAAAAAGTAGGGGTGTACACCCGTTTGCAAAGTGCTATTAAAATGGAACAAATTGCCGAACCTTATATCCGCCGTCGTGCCATCCGCCATTTGGAAAAAGGAAGGGTAGTTATATTTGGTGCCGGAACAGGCAACCCCTATTTTACAACTGACACAGCCGGCTCACTCCGTGCTATCGAAATTAATGCTGATGTAATTTTAAAAGGAACAAGAGTGGATGGCATTTATACGGCCGACCCTGAAAAAGATGCTACTGCTACAAAATATAACGTCGTCACCTTCCAGGAATGCCTGTCGCAAAATCTCCGGATTATGGATATGACAGCCTTCACCCTTTGTATGGAAAATAATCTTCCCATTATTGTATTCGACATGAATAAAGAAAGCAATTTGCGCCGGGTGGTTACAGGCGAAAAGGTGGGAACATTGGTAAAAGCATAATACCTCAAAGGTTAAATACTAAGTACAATTACTGTTTGATTCTTCGTAGTAGCTACTATCTTAGCAGTAAATTCAGTAACACTTGTGAAGAACTATTGATAACAGTATTTTTTTCAATTGTTTTCAAATCATTTACCACGGTATATGACGACCCTATCCCTGACATTGATTGAAATTATAGTACTTATGCTCGGTGCAATTACCCTGGGTATAACAATACACTTCTTTATCGTAAGCCGTAAGTCGCTGACGACAACCACCTTAAATGCCTCTGGCAAAGTGAGCCGGGATCTGGAACAATGGAAGCTTAAATACTTTAATGACATTGAATCCAGGGATAAAGAACTTGCATCGCTTAAACAGCAATTAACAGATACCGAAGAAAATAATGATATTAATACCATTGAGGCTGAGGAAATGCGTAAGTTGAATAAAGTGCTGAAGGCAGAACTCGAAACAATCCGTACCACCTCAAAGCCGGCATTAACAGCAATTGTTACAAACAAACCGGATTATATCGATCAGCTAAGCCAGGCACAGCTGAGTTTGCAGGAACATTCTGAAAAGATTAATCACCTGCTGGGACAGATAGAAATGGTTAAAGAAACTGAAGAAAAGCAACAAGAGGCACAAAAACTCAATAAGCAACTAACTACACAAATTAACGACCTCAAATTCTTATTATCTCAGAAAGAGGAAGAAGCAAATAGTATCCGCCAAAAAGAATACCTCACTACTGAAATGACTTCCCGGCTTGACAGTGCTTATAATGAATTCAATGTACTTCAGGATAAAATACAGAAATTGGAAACCCAGGTAATTGCATCAAAGGGCCTTAGCCTTGACTATGAAGACCTGCGGGAAAGTAATCAGAAAACGATTCGTGACTTTGAGGAACAGAAGCACAAATACCATGCAACGCTGTTAGAAAATCAACACCTGCAGACTGAACTTGCGGCCACAGAAGATCAATTAAGAGAAGCCAATTTTTTGCGCCAGCAATTGCAAAAAAGAGTAGCTTATCTTGAAGAATTGAATAATGATATGCAGGCTGTTTCCGCAGCTAATAAGAAATTGGAAGGACAGTTAAAAAAAATAGGAGAGCTGGAAAGCAGGCTGAATATGGTGGCAGAGGAAAGAGATGAACTGGCCCGGCGGCAATTCAGGGCATCGTAACAAATTCTTCATGGTATGTCAAAGCCCGGCAGGGCTTTTTTCATGTAACAACCTCAAAGTTTATCTTTACTTCTTAAACTTTTATCATGACGGTAAATATTGCTGATATCAGAAAAAATTATTCTCACAAAAAATTATCGGAAAAGAAAGCCGATGCTAACCCCATGAAACAATTTGCTAAATGGTGGAAGCAAGCGGCAGCGTCAAAAATTGATGAAGTAAATGCGATGACGCTGGCTACAGCTTCACAGGATGGGGTACCTGCTGCAAGAATTGTATTATTGAAAGGGGTGGATGAAAATGGGTTTATATTTTTTACCAATTACGAAAGTTTTAAAGGGCAGCAATTAATTGAAAACCCAAAAGCTTGTCTTGTTTTTTTCTGGAAGGAATTGGAACGGCAGGTTCGAATTACCGGGCTGGTAGAAAAAATAAGTGCAGCGGCCAGCGATGAATATTTCTATTCAAGACCCGAAGGCAGTCAGCTTGGCGCTATTGCATCACCTCAAAGCAGGATAATAGAAAACCGGGAATGGCTTGATAAACATTTTAAAAAATTAAAGAAGCAATTAAAAAATGAAACGATCCAACGGCCTGAACATTGGGGGGGCTATATTGTAAAACCTGTTATCATTGAATTCTGGCAGGGGCGGCCGAGCCGCTTACATGATAGATTGCAGTATTCACTACAAGAAACCGGTGAATGGAAAATTGAAAGGCTGGCACCGTAAGGATGTAAAGAATATGGGTAAATAAGGGATATCAAAGATGCAGATACGTATATACCTTATTTACCTTTTACTTATTTACTTTCTTTAACAGCTGCTTTTTTAGCGGCGGCTTTTTTGGCCGGGGTTTCAGTTACCGGTCTGCTTTTACCAAATGAACCTTTAAAACGTTTTCCTTTAGCAGTTTTTTTATCTCCTCTTCCCATTATATATTATTTTAAGTAGGCGGCAAAAATACGGTTTGTTATACCAATAGCAAATTCAAATTGTGATATTTATGACGATAACGGAGGGTAAATAAAATTAAAAACCCCATCCCGATTCCCGGTAAAGCCAGAGAAAACCTGAATGGAGTTTTTAAGAGTGAAAATCAGGAATCTGTTAATCCAAAGCGTTAAAAATATTAATAAGCCAGCTTGTGTAAGATTACATTTTACCAGCCAATTCTTTTCCTGCTTTGAATTTAGCAACTTTTCTTGCTTTGATTTTAATAACGGCACCAGTTTGTGGATTGCGACCATTACGGGCAGCTCTTTTAGATACGGAGAAAGTTCCGAAACCAACCAAGGTAACCTTGCCACCACCTTTTAATGTTTTTGTAACAGCTTCTATAAAAGAATCCAGGGCACTGTTTGCCTGTGTCTTAGTAATGCCAGCATCATCAGCCAGCTTTGCGATTAATTCTGCTTTGTTCATGTTAGGTATTTTTAATGATTTAGTAACGGCGACAAATTTATATGCTTTTTCATTCCGGCAAAATAATTTTATTGATTTTACTTTTTTTACAATAGCCCCTAAGCCGCATTGGATAAGGATTTTAGCAAAAATAAATAGAAACAAAACAACTATGTAAAATTACTTGTTGGCTGAAACTGTTGCTGGTATTGACTTTCAGGGCAAACTTTTGAAATGCTTGCCAGTAAAGGGTTTGGTGATAATATACAACTGTTTTATCAGCAGCAAAACAAAAATTAATCTTTTGCACACTCAATGCACAACCTGCATAACAGAGCGGAAGGCAATGAATTTATTACCCCATTTGTCAATAGCTTTTTTTCTCATTTCACCCGCATACTTTTCTATATAACGGTTATACAACGCTTTGCTTTCACAATGATATTGTACTGCGTAAGTTACACCTTCCTCATCGTCAGCTTCCAGTAAATGAAGTATAACTGCATGAGTAAAACAACCGGTATTTATAATATCAGGAATATGCTCTTCTTTCAACCAGCTTAGCCATAGCATTACAATGGAATGGTTTACTTTATTAGTTACATTATAAATAAACATGGGAGCTTATATTATTATATCAATATAAACAGGGCAGTGATCACTGTGTTTTACATCAGGATATATCTCTGCATCTTTTAAATTCTTTTTAAGTGCTGTTGTGACCGTGAAATAATCAATTCTCCAGCCTTTGTTTTGTGCCCTTACAGTTGGAAACCGCTGGCTCCACCAACTGTAGCGGTGTGGCTCTGGATGAAACTCCCGGAAAGCATCTACCCAATCATTACCCAGGAATTTTGTCATCCATTCTCTTTCTTCCGGTAAAAAGCCTGATGATTTTTTATTTCCTTTGGGATCATGAATATCCATTTCAGTATGGGCAATATTGTAATCACCGCAGAGAATCAGCTTAGGTATTTTTTTTCTCAGTGTATTCAAATAATTACTAAACTCATTCAACCATATATATTTAAATGCCTGCCTTTCATCTCCGCTGGTACCACTGGGAAAATAAGCATTGATAAGCCGCACATCACCAAAATCCAATTGTATAACCCTGCCTTCATCATCACTTACTTTATGACCGGTTCCATATTCAACCTTGTCAGGTTTTATTTTGCTAAATACAGCTACACCACTGTACCCTTTTTTTTGTGCACTGTACCAGTAATGATGAAAACCCAATGCTTCCAGTGCTGCTACATCCACATCTTCCTGTGTAGCTTTGGTTTCCTGCAGGCAAATAACATCAGCCGGGTTTGTTTTTAACCAATCAAAAAAATTCTTTTTAATAGCTGCCCTTATTCCATTAACATTATAACTTATTATACGCATCGCTTTATTGTTTAAATTGAAAAGCAATTTACATTTTACTATGGAAGCAGCAGCAAAATCAAAAAACGAATTTATTATTCCACCAAAAGAGCAGGTTTACCTGGAAGGCCCCAAAAGCCGTAGCTACGAATTGGCATTTGCGTGGAGGGTATTCAAACAGTTTATTAAAGGGTTCCGGATGCTTCATTTTACCGGACCTTGCGTTACTGTATTTGGATCAGCACGGTTTAAAGAAGACCATCCATATTATATAAAGGCAAGAGAATTTGGTAAGCGGATTGCTGGGTTGGGCTTTACTACGATGACGGGCGGCGGTCCAGGCATTATGGAAGCTGCCAACCGCGGTGCTTTTGAAAATGGGGGAAATTCTGTTGGCTGTAATATTCAACTTCCTTTTGAACAAAAGATCAATCCCTATACACAGAAATCAGTGACATTTGAACATTTTTTTGTGCGAAAGGTATTACTGGTAAAATATTCTTATGCCTTTATCATTATGCCCGGGGGATTTGGTACATTGGATGAATTTTTTGAAACACTTACGCTGATACAAACAAAAAGTATCACCCAGTTTCCCGTTGTTCTTTTTGGGAAGGAGTATTTTCAGCCACTGCTGGAAAATATAGAATGGATGGCACAGCAAGGTACCATCTCCAAAGAAGACATGAGTCTTGTTTTAATAACCGATAGTGTGGATGAAGCGATGAACTATATCAGCAGTTATATCAGCAGCAACTATAAAGTAAAGCCGAGAAAACGATTGTGGTTTTTGTTCGAGAAAAGATAATATCATTGCAAAAAAATAACAATGAGTGGAATTGAAATACTGGGTTATGCTGCCGGAGCAGTTACCGCCTTTACTTTTTTACCACAGGTTGTAAAAACCTGGAAAGAAAAATCAGCCAAGAATGTTTCGTTGCTGATGTTCATCATTGCATTTGTGAATGAGGTAATGTGGATAGCCTATGGGGTATTAAGCAATAACTGGGTTATTATAAGTACTAATATAGTAATGATAACCATGTGCTCTTTAATGATATTTTTAAAAATCAGGTATAATAAATAATGGAAAAAATTAATACAATTATTTTTGATTTGGGCAATGTGCTCATTGACTGGAACCC
>JBKJXQ010000200.1:0-2740 GCA_046716235.1 Chitinophagaceae bacterium | reverse complement strand
CTGAATAACGAGTTGCCGAAGCTGGGCCTGTACATTAAAAATGCCGAATCGGCTGTCCGTGGATATGCTATTGCGGAGGATAAAAAATTTATTGAAAATTTTGATATCACCATCGATTCCATCCGGTCTACTTATTTACAGGCAAAGCAGCTGGATAACCAAATGATAGATGTGGAAGGGGCATTACTTTTTATTCAATCAGATAAGCTGATTGAACGAAAAATTGATTTTATGAAGCAGGTAAAATCGCTTTGTGATAATAATAACTGCCAGGCTGCACTGGCTTTAATTTCAACAAACGAAGGTCAGCAATTGTCTGATTCTATTACAAAAATTAATAACCAAATAAGTATAAATCTCCAGACGCATCTTAAAGATTCGCAGAAAAATTTTATACATGCAAAAAGAATTCATAGTGGTGTTGCCTATTTTGGTATTGCTGTTTCCACCCTGTTGATCCTGATTATTTTTTATTTGTTGACCATACAAATCCGCAAAGCCAGAAAGATAAGTGATGAGTTGAGGGTGCAAAAAGAAAATTACAGGGTTACACTGAATAGTCTTGGAGAAGGATTGATAACAACCGATATGGAAGGACAGGTACTGTATATGAACCCTTCAGCAGAAAAGCTTACCGGATGGAACTGGAAAGATGCTGAAAAACTTCCGTTGCATGAAGTATTTAATGTGGTGAACGAAGAAACAGGCCAATCTTTTGAACATATTGTAACCCGTATTTTAAAAAGCGGTAAAAAAGTGGAATGGGAAAACAATACTATTCTCAAAGCAAAAAATGCCAGCACTTATATTATCAGCAATAATGGTTCACCTATAGTAGATGTGCATGGAAATATCAGCGGCTCGGTACTTGTATTTAATGATATTACTGAAAAGAAAGAAAAAGAGATATTGCTACAAAAAAGCGAAGAAAAATACCGTAGCATGGTAGAATTAAATCCGGCAGGCATTTACCAAACCACAGTAGAAGGTAAAATCCTGTCTTGTAATAATGCTTTTGCGGCAATGATGGGATATGCCTCCGAAAGGGAATTGAAGCAAATAGATGTAAGCCTGCTTTATTTTTCTACTTCCAACCGTAATGATTTTCTTAGCCTCTTGAAAAAAACTGGTAAGTTGTATAACCAGGAAATAAAATTAAAACATAAGAACGGTTACCCGGTATATATGATTGATAACTGTTCTTTATTAAAAGATATAATAACTGGCGAAGAGATAATTGAAGGAGTTCTTATTAATGTAACTGAGCGTAAAATGGCAGAACAGCAATTGGCTGAATCGGAAAAGAATCTCCGCCAGGTATTGTCAAGTGCATCAGAAAGTTTTTATGTAATCGACAGGAAATGTTATGTGACATTGATAAACAAAAGCGCATCAGAAAGTCTTGAAAAAGCATGGGGACAGCCGGTTAATGTAGGTACTAATATTCTTCCTTTGCTGCCTGATGAAAATGATGAGCCAGTACGAAGCAGTCTGGTAAAAGTATTTGCGGGTCAAAAAGTAGAATACGAATTACATCTTATGATTAAGGATTTGCCCGATTGGGTGCGGGTAAATTTTATGCCCATAATAGATGAGAATGGAGTGGTTGCAGGGGCATATATCGGAACAAAAGATATTACCGAAAGAAAAATAGCAGAAGAAGCCATAAGGGAAAGCAATGAAAGATATGAACTGGTAACAAAAGCTACCAGTGATATGGTATGGGACTGGAATGTATTAACCGGGGAAGTGTATAGAAGTAAAGAAGGATGGAAAAAAATATTTAAAACTGAAGGGGTTAACTATGCAGGCAACACAGAAGACTGGCAAACAAAAATTCACCCGGATGACAAGGAAAGGGTAGAAACAATAAGACAGGAATTAATCAGTTCGGTCAATAAAGATTTTTTTGAAATTGAATGTCGGCTCTTGACAGATGATGGTACGTATGCTAACATTCATGATAAAGGATATATTATTCGTAATAACGAAGGTAAGCCGGTGCGGATCATTGGCGCCTCATCAGATGTTACTCAACAAAAGCAGGCCGAGGAAGAAGTAAAAAAACTGTCGCTCATTGCCAGGGAAACTGTCAATACAGTAATTATTACTGATGCAGACGAAAAAATTCAATGGGTGAATGAAGCATTTACCCGGATGACAGAATATACATTGGAAGAAGTAATAGGTAAAAATCCGGGACATTTTTTACAAGGTCCGGAAACCAACCCGGTAGTAGTTCGGTTTATGCGGGGAAAAATAAAAAGGAGACAAAATTTTGAGTGTGATATTATCAATTACTCCAAATCGGGGAAAAAACATTGGGTTCGTATACAATGTCAGCCGGAGTTTGATACAACAGGTAAACTCATCAGCTTTTTTTCTATTCAAACTGAAATAACAAAAGAAAAAGAAATTGAAGAAGCATTAAAATCATCAGAAGAAAGATATCGTCATTTATTTGATAATAACCCAGAGAGTATTTTTATCTGGGATATGGATACCCTTGGAATATTGGAAGTGAATAATACTGCCGTTCGGGAATATGGATATACCAAGGAAGAATTCACTCAATTAACTGTATTGGATGTTCGGGCAAGGGAGGAATACGACAGAATAAAAGATCTGGCCAAAAAAATGAAAACACATCCGGAAAAATCAGCCGGTATCTGGAAGCATAGGAATAAGGCAGGAGAAGAAATGTATATGAGCATAGTTTCTGATCAAATTTTATATAAGG
>JBKJXQ010000199.1:0-3347 GCA_046716235.1 Chitinophagaceae bacterium | reverse complement strand
CCCCGGACGTTTGCCTGCAGAATTACAATGAACAGCAATAAATAAATCGCCATGTGATTCATTGGCAAGCCGGGCCCTGTATTTTAAACCTGCATCAATGTTATAGCTATTGCCGGGTAATATGTTGGTAGTACGGGTAAATATTATTTTCATATCCGGAAATGCTTTGGAATAGTATCTCCCAATTGAAGAGATACCGCCAATGATACATTGGCTTCAGAGGCTAAAAGCCCCACAGCACCCGGATCCATCCCTCCATGACCGGGGTCAATAATTATTGTTCTTACTGGTTTTTTGGCAGCATCTTGTGCTATTGCAGGTACACCAAACCAATATGAATTTATAAATACTACTGACAGTAAAATCAATATTCTCATTTGCTGTTTAATTTTTGGTTCTGCAAATAATTTTGAAAAGGCCGGCTTATTTATTTTACGAATTTCTTTTCTTTCTTCTCTACCATTTGAAGAAATGAAGTTACGTCTTTAGGAGACGGTGATTTATTATTGCGGCTATTGTCATTGTCGCCTGGTTGTTGATTTTTTTCTAACCAGGCTATATATGTTTTTACTGCCCTGGTAATGCAATCTGCAATTTCTTTTTGTCCATCTTTGCTATTAAGGTAATCTTCTTCACTTCTATTGGTGATATACCCCGTTTCTACAAGTATACTTGGCATAGCAGTGGCTTGCAGCACCCAAATGCCAACTCCACGCTGCCGCACATCCCGATCTACCCGACCAACCCGGGCAAATTCATCCTGTACATATCCGGCAAGTGTAGCACTGCGTTTAAAAAATTGTTTTGTTTTCAGTAATGATAAAGCAATAAATTCCGGAGAGTTGGGGTCTATATCGCCATAAGTTTGTTTATATCCTTCTTCCTGCAACATGGGGGCATTTTCCCGCATGGCTACTTCTTTATCATCATTTTTATGGGCACCCCATATATATGTTTCGGTGCCTTTTGCAGGGTTGGGTGTAGTATAGGTTCGGTATTGCGCAACTTCTTTGGTTTTCTTTTTCCTGTTTTTCCCTTTGCCTGTATAATAAGTAACTTTTTTGCTACCGGTTTTTTCAGAATGCCGCCGGGCTACAGCAGCATTTACATGTATGCAAACAAAAAGGTCTCCTTTGTTTGCATTGGCAATTTCGGCTCTGCGATGTATGGCTGTTATTTTTTCCGTTGGACGACTTTCTACTATCCTTATTTCAGGTAATTCCCGATGAAAGTTTTTGACCAATTCTTTGGAAACAGCAAGACAAATATCATCTTCATAAGAATAAGAGCCTTTAGCACCATTATGTCCTCCATTTGGCATAATACCATGGCCCGCATCAACAATTATAGTTTTGATGACAGTTTGTTTTTTACTTTCGATTTTAACGGGATCTCTGATAAATGAGAAAATGAAAATGGTGAAACAAGTAGCCAGGAAAATGAGAAAGGTTCGTTTTATCATGGATATTCCTTTTTTAAGGGGTGGTAGAATCTTCACAAATTGTTTAGGGTTATCCATAGGCAGCCTATCGATAAAGATTTACATTTGCCTTCTACCTGATGAAGCAACTGTACAAATTTAGGCCAAATTTTTTTTTAAACTGGGTATTAACTGCTGCGTTGTTATTCACACTAACGTGGAAAACTGCGGCTATTGTTATCATTCCCCATTTTTTTTACAGTCCTTTAACAGCTCTTACTGATACCATTCCACCTGTTTCAAAAAATGATAGCCTCTCCGCATTATCTTTTAATAATAAGGATACAACAAGATTGCCAGGTAAAGATTCATTTGCCGTTCGTCAAAAGATAGATACATTTTCTCTCAGGCTTTCTAAAGACTCAATGGATGCCCCGTTAAAATACGAGGCAGAAGATTCTGTAGTGGTATTGATACAGCTTAAAAAGATATTGCTGTATGGAAAAACAAAAATTGAATATAAAGATATTTTGCTAACAGCACCAAGGGTAGAGGTGGATCAGCAAACACAAGTAGTAACCGCTTTTAATCAAAAAGACAGCACAGGTGAGATAAAAGAAGTGGCAGAGTTTACGAGTGGCGACAGCAAATTTACCAGTGACACTATCCGTTATAATTTTAAATCGCAGATAGGATTAACCCAAAACACTTATACCGAGCAAGGCGAGTTTCATGTTTTTGGAGAAGTGGCAAAAAAAATAGATGAGAATACCACGTTTATTAAAAGAGCAAGATTCTCAACCTGCAACCTTGATCATCCGCACTTTTCCATTGTTACTCCCAAAATGAAAGTGATTAATAAAAAGCTGGCCATATCGGGTCCGGCACACATGGAATTTGAAGAAGTGCCTATTCCTATTTATTTGCCATTTGGTTTTTATCCATTGAGCCAGGGCCGTCATTCAGGTTTATTACCACCACAGTTTACAACCAATGAACAATTTGGATTAGGGCTTGAAGGGTTGGGATATTATAAAGTACTCAGCGATTATTGGGATGCAAAAATTTACGGCAATTTATATTCTTATGGCGGATGGTCGGTAAATGTGGCACCTACCTACCGTAAACGTTACCGTTACAATGGAAGGTTTAATGTGAGTATGCAAACAACTAAAATTAATTTTAAAGGCGATCCTGATTTTACAAAAAGTAAAACTTTTTTTCTTACCTGGAGCCATTCAGTTGACAGCCGTGCCAGACCGGGAACTACTTTTTCTGCCAGTGTAAATGCTGGTTCTACTAAGTTCAATCAATATATTCCCAACAATACACAACTTAATTTTCAGAACCAACTTGGTTCCAGCATTGCTTACTCAAAATCATGGGCAGGCAAACCTTATAACCTTACCCTAAGTGCCAACCATAATCAGAATAATGCTACACGGCTTGTAAATGTAAATCTGCCTGATGCAGGGTTTTCAGTAAGTACTTTATATCCGTTTCAAAGCGAAAATTCAGCAGGCACTGCCAAGTGGTACGAAAAACTGGGAGTAGGTTATAATGGAAATTTCAGGAACCAGGTTTCTTTTTATGATACAGCTTTTAAATTAAAAAGACTTATCGACACTTTGCAATGGGGAGCTTCACACAATTTTCCTATCACTTTATCATTGCCACCAATACTTGGTGGTGCAGTTATTGTAGCACCTTCCGTTTCTTATTCACAAGTATGGATAGCACAAAAATTCAGACGAAACTGGAACCCCACCACCAAAAAAGTAGATACAACAATTACCAAAGGATTTTTTACCGATCACCAGTTGGCATTTTCATTAGGATTTAATACTGCCCTTTACGGAACATACCAGTTTGGAAAAAACTCCAGGATCGAGGCTATACGTCATGTAATAAGACCAACACTGAGTAT
>JBKJXQ010000198.1:0-2635 GCA_046716235.1 Chitinophagaceae bacterium | reverse complement strand
TTTTTTAAATACATCTCCTCTTGCCAATGACCATACCGGTTGTTCAAATAAGGTGTCAAGTATAACAGAGTCTAAAAAAGAATTTGGGTGATTGCAGGCGAGCAATACCGGTCCTTTTATTTTTACTATTCCTGGTTGATTCATGACGATCTTCCTGCAAAAGATCAGCATGGCCATCTTTACCATAAATTTGAGACAACTATACAGCAAAAAATTAATTTTCGTGAATATAGTAAGTTTTACATGATGATAAGTGAACAGAACCTTGAAAGGAGCGTCGCAACGGCTGCCAAATCAAGGCGTTGGGGCTGGCAAAACAATTCAAAAATCGCTGCTTAAAGAGGCTTTACTCCCGCATATTTTATCTTATCTTTGCCGCCCCGAAATATTTAAACCCTTCGGGACTATTTTATCATGTTTGAAAACATAATTCGAAAAAACTTAAACGCTGATGCACAGGAGCCTGCTGCTGATACGGTTGACGCCGGATCGGATGAGGCTACAGCGACAACAACTGCACCTGTAGAAGAAGCGATCGCAACTGCTGACGCTATTATTGCCACTGCTCATGATGATTTTGACTGGAGTGTTGACAAAAGAAATGTTACTTCTTACACCAAAGAAGAAAAGGAAAAGTATGATAGTGTGTATGACAACACTTTTGTACAATTGAACGATGGGCAGATGATGACGGGTACCGTGGTTGGATTAACAAAAACAGACGTAGTACTGAACATTGGTTTTAAAAGTGATGGATTGATTTCATTGAATGAATTCCGTGACTTGCAAAATCTTGCAGTAGGAGATGAAGTGGAAGTGATGATTGTGGAATAAGAAGACAGAGATGGTCATCTTAACTTAAGCCGTCGCCAGGCCCGCATTACCCGTGCATGGGAAAGAATAATGGAAGTACATAAGACTGGTGAAATTATTACGGGTACTGTTACTTCAAAAACTAAAGGTGGTTTGATCGTGGATGTATTTGGAATGGAAACATTCTTACCAGGATCACAAATTGATGTGAAGCCGGTAACAGACTACGATCAGTTTGTAGGTAAAACAATGGAATTTAAAGTAGTTAAGATTAACGAGACTATTAAAAATGCAGTTGTATCTCACAAGGCACTCATCGAAAGCGATATTGAAGCACAACGGGCAGAGATAATGAGCAAACTGGAGAAAGGACAAGTATTGGAAGGAACGGTGAAGAACATTACCGACTTCGGTGCTTTCATGGATCTCGGTGGCTTAGATGGTCTTTTATATATTACTGATATTTCATGGGGACGTATTTCTCACCCAACTGAAGTGCTGAAACTTGATCAGAAGATCAATGTAGTGGTATTGGATTTTGATGATGAGAAAAAACGTATCAGTCTTGGTCTGAAACAATTGACACCGCATCCTTGGGATGTACTGGGTGAAAATATTGTTGAAGGCAATATCATCAAAGGTAAAGTGGTAAATATTGAAGACTATGGTGCTTTCCTGGAAATTCAACCGGGAGTAGAAGGTCTTGTACACGTTTCGGAAATTACCTGGGCTAATACACCTATCAATGCTAAAGAATTCTTTAAGCTGGGTGATGAGCATGAAGCTAAAATCGTAACACTGGATAAAGCCAGCCGTAAGATGAGCTTATCCATTAAACAACTTTCAGAAGATCCATGGAATGATATCGAAACAAAATTTGCAGAAAGCAGCCGTCATGCAGGATTAGTGAAAAATATTACCAACTATGGTGTATTTATTGAACTGGCTTCTGGTATTGGAGGTATGATTCATATCAGCGATTTGAGCTGGTTAAAACGTTTCAATCATCCGAGTGAATATACCAAAGTGGGTTCCACTATTGATGTGGTAATACTTGGTATTGATAAAGAAAACCGCAAATTACAGTTAGGTCATAAACAACTGGAAGAAGATCCATGGAATACTTTGCAGGATACATTTGCTATTGGAACATTACATGATGGTACTGTAAGCCGCAGGGATGATAAAGGTGCTACTATTCAATTGCCTTATGGATTAGAAGGATTTGCTCCTAATCGTCACCTGGCAAAAGAAGATGGTAAAACGATTGCTGCAGAAGAAACAGCGCAATTCATGGTCATTGAATTTGACCGGAATGAAAAGCGTATTGTTGTTTCTCACACCCGTATTTGGGAACAGGGTAAAGTAGAAGAAGCTGAAGCCGTAAAGAAAGAAGCAAGGGTAGAAGCTGATAATACAAAGAAGGCAGTGAAAAATGTTCAGGCCAAAGTAGAGAAATCTACCTTAGGTGATTTAGGTGTGTTGGCAGAACTGAAGAAGAAAATGGAAGGTGATGCGAAAGATGATGCGGCACCGGCTGCTGAAGAAGCAAAACCTGAATAATACTCCTTACATAATGGAATAATGAAATCCTCTGCAAGTGCAGGGGATTTTTTTTGAGTTCCACCCACCTCAAATTTGGGGAATGTTTAATATATAAGGCCATTTTTTGTGGAATAATCTACACACTTCTGCCTTCTGTGCCGAGAAAAACTATAAAATTTAAGGGAAATCAGCCTTATTTTATTTGACAAAAAAAAATTGGTACACATTTAGGTTATAATATTTCAATCCCCCTGCGAAAAACGTAAAACATCTAACT
>JBKJXQ010000197.1:0-3363 GCA_046716235.1 Chitinophagaceae bacterium | reverse complement strand
TATTGCTTTTCCAGCCAATGATTTTAAAGAACAGGAAAAAGGAACCGATAATGAGATTGCAGCATTCTGTAAAAAGAATTATGGCATTACTTTCCCCCTGGCACTTAAATCTAAAGTGGTAAAATCGGCACAACAAAACCCCGTTTTTCAATGGCTGACTGACCCTGGGAAGAATGGCTGGTGTAACCAGTTTCCTTCCTGGAATTTTTCTAAATACCTGGTAAATGAAAAAGGTATGCTGACAAATTATTTCGATCCTTCTGTTTCACCATTGAATGCAGAGGTATTGAACGCCATAAATAATTAAGTAAATCTTTTTATGTTTACATAAATGGTATAAGAAATACGTTATTGTTGAAGAGAAAAAATTTATTAAAAAGAAACCTGATTAGTTTATTTGTAAATTGTAATTACTATGGTGTACAATGATATTATTGGAACATTGGGCGTCGGGCTTATCCTGGTTGCCTACTTTCTGAATACAGAAAAGTTGTTACCTAAAGACGAAAAACTTTTTTATGTATTGAATATTATTGGCGCTGCACTGGCTTGCTATGCATCGTTTCTCATTAACTACTGGCCATTTGTTATTTTGGAAGGTACATGGACGCTGGTTTCAATTTATGGATTGATGAAAGCAATGAAAATAAAAATGACATAATTCATCCAAATGATTCAGGCCGTTAAAGCGTTCCGATCCATTACTCTACGGGGCATTTTTCATGATAATTGACTAATTCAATCGGTGTTTTTTCAAACTCGTAACCATCATACGTTCTGGCAATATCATCAAACACGGCATTTATTTCTTCTTCAGTTGTGAGTGTTACCAGTTTGTTACGAAACTCTTTTATATTGGGCAAGCCTTTTAAATAATTAGCATAATGGCGGCGCATTTCATTAATACCTACCACCGGATTTTTCCATTCAATAGATTTCTTCAAATGCTTACGGCAAACAAATAAACGATCTTCAATAGTAGGGGCAGGTAAATGCTCGCCTGTTTTAATAAAATGTTTTATCTCATTAAATATCCATGGATAGCCGATAGCAGCCCGCCCAATCATAACACCATCCACACCATACCGGTTTTTATACTCCACCGCTTTTTCCGGGCTATCAATATCACCATTTCCAAAAATCGGAATCTTGATTCTCGGATTGTTTTTTACTTTACCAATCAATGTCCAGTCGGCTTCACCTTTGTACATCTGGCTTCTTGTTCGTCCATGAATGGCCAATGCCTTAATACCCACATCCTGCAACCGTTCTGCCACCTCTTCAATGTTCCGGGTATTATCATCCCATCCCAATCTTGTTTTTACGGTAACGGGTAATGAAGTTGATTTAACCACAGCAGATGTTAATCGTACCATTAACTCAATATCTTTTAAAACACCTGCGCCTGCCCCTTTCATAGCTACTTTTTTTACAGGGCAACCAAAGTTGATGTCTAATAAATCAGGATTGGTTACCTCTACAATTTTAGCAGCCATCGCCAGGCTATCTTCATCGCCACCAAATATCTGGATGCCGACAGGTCGTTCATAATCGAAAATGTCAAGTTTTTTCCGGCTTTTAATAGCATCTCTTATCAATCCTTCTGATGAAATAAATTCTGTGTACATCAGATCTGCTCCATTGTCCTTACATACAGCCCGGAAGGGCGGATCGCTTACATCTTCCATCGGAGCCAGAAGCAATGGAAAGTCAGGAAGTTGTATGTTATCAATCTTTACCATTCAAAATTCAATTACCTATTTTTGAGGCTGCAAATTTACAATATAAAAAACAGAGTTTACTAATGAGGGGATTATTAAAAGCAAAATCGGCGGGAAGCCAGTTTCTTATTCTTATCAGTATTGCAATGGTTAGTTTTTTCCTGCTGGGGCTGATTGGAACTATGTTACTTTCAGCAATTACGGGTATTAATGTGGCAGAACTGAGTGATTCTTCTAAATGGAATTTTTCAAAACCTGGCATTATTTCTTTTATAAGGGGAATGCAAGCGGTTCAGTTTATCGGGTTGTTCCTGGTACCCACACTTATTTGCGCCCATCTTTTTAGCACAGATGCTAAAACTTATTTAGGATTAAAGAAGCCTTCCAGTAAATTTTATTTTCTTACAGGCGTAGCCATCATGCTTGTGTCCATTCCCCTGGTAAACTGGGTGGGTGAGCTAAATAAAAATTTTCATTTCCCATCTGAAGTAGATAGCTGGATGAAAAGAAGTGAAGAAGAAGCGGCTAAAACAGTACAGGCCTTATTATCAAAACGTACGGTTAAAGATCTTATTTTGAATATTATTTTTATTGCAGGCCTGGCAGCGGTAGGTGAGGAATTGCTCTTTCGGGGTATGGTACAGCGGCTGCTGATAAAAATGTTTAAAACCCCGTGGCCGGGAATCATTCTTACTGCATTTCTCTTTTCGTCTATGCACATGCAATTTTATGGTTTTCTTCCCAGGTTCTTATTGGGTATTTTATTAGGAGCCATTTACTGGTATAGCGGTAGTTTATGGACCGCCATACTTGCACACTTTGTATATGATGGGTTATTGATTGTATTGGTCTATTTCAATCCTGCTATGCTGAATGATGAAGCTTCTGTAAAACTCAGTAACCTTGCATTAGTGGGTAGTATCAGCTTTGCAGGAGTGGTATTGCTGCTGGAATGGATGAGGAAAAAAACAACCACAACCTTTGCTGAGGTATATGCAGATGACGACAAACCCGTAAAAGATCATCCTTTTGATTTTGAATAATTAATTATGGCATTCAACTGGCAAACATTCAAAACAAGAGCATTTACCGCCATCATCTTTGCGGCGGTAATGTTAGTTGGCCTGCTATGGAATCACTGGAGTTTTTTTATTTTATTTTCCATTATTCATTTTGGCTGCTGGATAGAATACCAGAAACTGGTAGCATTGATTGATCCGGGCTACAAAGAAATAAATCCCTTTCATAAATATGGAGTGATGATCGCCGGCTGGTGTCTTATGCTATGGTTTGCCAATGACGCATATATAATTTTCGGATTAAAAATACATGAACTGGGATGGTGGATGGTATTGATAACGATTTTTATTCTACCAGTTACCGAATTGCTTTTTACAAAAAATATACGACTGAAAAACATTGCACATTCTTTTTTAGGCCTCCTGTATATTTCATTGAGTTGGGGATTGATGATGGATTTGTATAATCGTCTGATTGATGTGCCTATTAATGATACTGTGTATGTAATGGGTAAAAATTTTCTCCCCCTGCTTATTATTGTTAGTATTTGGATTAATGATACGATGGCCTATATAGTTGGATCTTTGATTGGTAAAACCCCACTATCAAAAATTTCACCCAA
>JBKJXQ010000196.1:0-6539 GCA_046716235.1 Chitinophagaceae bacterium | reverse complement strand
ATGGGAGAATTTTTTTTCCATAGACACAAATTTTTCATAGTCTGTGTTAAATTAATTTTTCAGGTGGCCGTATAACAATTTATATAATTACTAAACATTATGACAAGAAAAACTTTCTCCCTCTTTTTAGTTTGTCTTCCTCTATTATCAGTAGCGCAAAAAAAAAATAAAAGTGCAGCGGCAGCAGCGGCCAGCATTACGGCAGCTGATATGAAAAAACACCTGTACATTATTGCCAGCAAAGAAATGGAAGGGCGGGATACACCATCACCCGGTTTGGAAAAAGCAGCTAATTATATTGAAGAACATTTTAAATCATTGGGTTTATTGCCGGGCAATAAAGGAAGCTACCGTCAGCAATATCCGCTGTATAAAGATTCTGCATTGGGTTCGTCTCTAAAAGTAAATGGCTCTTCCTTTGAACTGTTTAAAGATTTTCAACCAGCCACTAATAATTTCTCTGCTGAAATGCGTTTTTCAGAAATAGTATTTGCAGGGTATGGAATTACAGATGATAAAAGAGACGATTATAAAAACCTGGATGTGGCTGGCAAGTTAGTATTGATATTGGATGGCACACCAGCAGATTATAAGCCTGTGGCAGCTGTTCGTGGGCAGGCTCCTCCACCCTCTTCTTCCCTTGGTAAAATGACAACCGCTTCTAAAAAAGGAGCGGTGGCCATGCTGGTAGTATATAATAATTTTCCAAGAAAAATAATACCAATAAACAGCAACTGGAGTATGAGAGGTGGTTTTGTAGCAAAACAATCTCCTTTTGTTTTTAATATTTCTACAGATATAGCTATTGCCCTGATGGGTGAAGATGGAAAAAATATTGTTGAAAAAGTAAAAGCTGGTTCGCTGACTGCCAGAACATATCCTGCTGAAACAGAACTTAATTATGCTAAAGCCATCAAAACAACTTTTGCCTCCAATATAATAGCTATGATAGAAGGCACCGATAAAAAAGATGAGTATGTTTTTCTTACTTCACATTACGACCATGTGGGCAAAAGAGGCGACAGCATTATTTACTATGGTGCCGATGATGATGGCAGCGGTACTACTGGCATTCTTGAAATTGCTGAAGCCTTTGCAAAAGCTAAAGCTGCTGGCAAAGGACCACGAAGGACTATTGTATTTATGACAGTTAGTGGAGAAGAAAAAGGATTATGGGGAAGTGAATATTATTCCAATCATCCCATTTTTCCATTGGAGAAAACTTCCGTTGATCTGAATATTGATATGATTGGTCGTATCGGTACTGAATACCTGAAAGAAAAAGATTCTACCAACTATGTTTATATAATTGGTGATGATAAACTGAGTACCGACCTGGCTTCCGTTACCGATAAAGTGAACAGCACTTATATGAAAATGAAATTGGACAGAAAATATAATGACCCTAATGATCCCAATCGTTTCTATTATCGCAGCGACCATTATAATTTTGCAGAGAAGGGGGTACCTATCATTTTCTATTTCAATGGTGTGCATGCTGATTATCATAAACCAACAGACACTCCTGATAAAATTAATTACCCGATGATGGCGAAAAGAGGGCAGTTAGTATTTTATACCGCCTGGGAAATGGCTAACCGGGAAGAAATGCTGAAACGGGACATACAACTGAATAAACCAAAAGGATTCTGATAAAAAAATACTTTTAATTCTTTTTAACATTCTGCAACCATTCCAGTCTATTAATCGTTATTATTTTACTCTATGAATTTTAGATTCTTATTATAGTTTTTTTTAATCCCTACTTTTTTTAAAATTAACCCCGAACCTGTAAAGGAACGGGGTTAATTTTTTAATAGCTTGCTTATTTTACCAACCCAATATCCAGGCAAACATCAGCGGTGCTACAATTGTTGCATCACTTTCTACAATAAACTTTGGTGTATTAATATCTAATTTACCCCAGGTTATTTTTTCATTCGGCACTGCACCGGAATAAGAGCCATAGGAAGTTGTAGAATCTGAAATCTGGCAGAAGTAACTCCAGAAAGGAACATCATGCCATTCCAGATCCTGGTACATCATTGGCACTACACAAATGGGAAAGTCGCCGGCAATACCACCACCAATCTGGAAAAAGCCTACACCTTTCCCCGATGAATTATTCCGGTACCACTCACTAAGCCATACCATGTACTCAATACCACTTTTCATGGTAGTAGCTTTCATTTGTCCCTTAATGATATAAGAAGCAAAAATATTTCCCATCGTACTGTCTTCCCATCCTGGTACTACAATTGGAATATTTTTTTCTGCCGCTGCCAGCATCCAGCTATTCTTGGGGTCTATTTCATAATACTGCTCCAGCACACCACTCAGCAACATTTTATACATATACTCATGTGGAAAATATCGTTCGCCTTTATCGTCAGCATCTTTCCATATTTTATGAATATGCTGCTGCAAACGGCGGAATGCTTCTTCTTCAGGAATACAGGTATCAGTAACACGGTTATAATGATTCTCGAGTAAATCCCATTCATCCTGCGGACTTAGATCCCGGTAATTGGGTACTCTTTTATAATGACTGTGTGCCACTAAATTCATAATGTCTTCTTCCAGGTTAGCACCCGTGCAGCTGATGATGGCTACTTTATCCTGCCTTATCATTTCAGCAAGGCTAAGCCCCAGTTCTGCTGTACTCATTGCACCGGCTAATGTTATCATCATTTTACCGCCTTCGTTCAGATGGGTTACATATCCTTTGGCAGCATCCATTAATGCCGCTGCATTAAAATGACGGTAATGATGTTCGATAAATTGCGATACAGGCCCTTTATTCATATTATTTTTTTTTCCGCCTTCAGATCGCAATAAGACGAGACAATGCGGTGGTGCAAAATTACAGTTTTAGATAAATAAAAAGAGTTTGTATATAAAGTCTCTTTAATTAATTTATTAATCCTTTAAAATATAATCTGGTAAAAATAACTATGGTAAATACAGACTACAAGAAAAGATAAAACCCCGCTCCACCTGATGTGGTTAGCGGGGTTTATTTTACCACACACCAAAACTTATTAGTCGTTTATACTTTTTTTATTTTCTTAACAATACTCCATTCATTACCGCCCAAAGATTGCAGTATAATTGTTTTATCTGCTTTTTCGAGGGTAATATAATAACTTGTTGTGCCATCTTTAACCATCTCAAATAAATCGCTGATCCAATAATCTTTGTATTCTTTTTGAATGTTGTTTTGTAAGCTCATAGGTAAATCTACAGGACTCAGATAATGTGTAAGGCCCAGCAATTCTCCTTCTGTGGAATAAAAAGCAAACACATACATGTTGTTATACTTAAATGTTGCTTTGAAATAATTATTACCTGCCGTCCATTCTACCTCTTTAGCAGTAGTAAATTCATTATTAAAAGCATTCAATACAGTAGAAGTTACTTTTTCTTCTACGGCAAAGGCACTTAGTGCAGATACTGCAATGGCCAGTGTTAATAGCATCTTTTTCATACATTATTATTTTAGGTTTAGGTTTATCGTTGTCAGATTAATTTCTTTGATTAGTGTGACGGAACAAAAGTAGATAAGGTTACAACCCCTGTCAAGCTAATTGTGATTAATGGCTTGCTTTGTTAATCGTTGTTAACAAAAGTTAGCCAATCAAAAACCGTCCGCCCTTTTTAACTACCGTTTATCTGTTTATATCATATGATTTTTTATTTAAAAAATAATTTGGATATATAAAATATTATTTAGACATTTGTCTAAATATACAATTACCGAATTAAACCGTCAATGAATATTGTTTTTAAAGCATTAAATGACCCCACCCGCCGGGAAATACTCCAGCTTTTGCAGGAAAAAGATATGACGGCTGGCGAGATTGTAGATAAATTTTATATGTCCGGGCCAAGCATATCGCATCATCTCGATCTGCTGAAACAAGCCAAATTAGTAGTGGCTGAAAAGGAAGGGCAGTTTATTTATTATTCCTTAAACACTACCGTGGTAGATGAAATAATGAAATGGTTTCTTCAATTTAAACCGAAAAAAAAATAGTTATGAATAAAATACTTAACAGGGCTGTATGGTTGATTGCACTGGTACCCGTTGCTTATTTAGCATTTGTTTGGAATAATTTACCGGAAACGATATCGTTACATTTTGACATTAAAGGAAATGCTGACAGGTATGGCAACAGGAAAGAATTATTAGCTCTTGTCCTTTCCCTTTTTACGTTGAGTGTTTTAGTCTATTACCTGTTTATAAACATCTATCGCATAGACCCAAAAAAGTATGCAGTAGAAAATAAAGGCCGTTTACAGCGGATTGGGTTTGCTGTAACGGTATTCATGGCAGCAATAACAACCATGATTATTTACAGCGGTATTCATGGCAGTTCCAGGTTGGATATTAGTTTGATACTTGGTGGCGTTGGCTTGCTATTTGCGATCATTGGTAATTATATGCCCAATATGAAACCAAATTATTTTGCAGGATTCCGCCTTCCATGGACTTTAGAAAATGCTGATAACTGGAAAAAAACTCATGCACTGGCAGGTAAACTATGGTTTGCAGGAGGTTTATTGCTGGCAGTAGTTTGTCTTCTTACCCCTGCTAAAGCTGGTCTTATTATATTTTTTTCTGTTATAGCAATTATAACGGTAATCCCCTTTATATATTCCTATCGTCTGCATAAAAAACAAAAAGAACTGAATGCCGCTAATTACTGATTTAATTTTTTAACTGCAAACTTATCCATCTATCAACTACCTGGCCCACGCATATCTATCCTTCAACCATCCGGAAATACTGGTAGGCAATATGATCAGTGATTTTGTAAAAGGCAAAAAGAAATTTGATTACCCGGTTGCTATTCATAACGGAATTATGTTACACAGGTATATTGATACTTTTACAGATGAACATGAAGCAACTAAAGAAGCAAAACAGGTTTTCAGACCAGCTTATCGTTTGTATAGCGGGGCTTTTGTAGATGTGGTGTATGATCATTTTTTAGCTACAGATGAAAATGAGTTTACCGGGCAATCTTTACTGATTTTTCCCCGGGCAGTTTATTAAACTCTTGATAATAATACACAATGGCTCCCGGAACGTTTTGCGTTACTATTTCCCTATATGAAACAACATAATTGGTTATTTAACTACCGCACCCGTTTGGGTACTGGCAAAAGCCTGGGAGGAGTGGTAAAAAGGGCTGCATACCTCACAGAAAGTGAAACCGCATTTCAATTATTTGAACAGCACTACCAATTATTGAAAGAATGCTACCATCATTTTTGGAAAGATCTGAAGCCCTATTCACTGAAACAGTTTGAATTGTTTCAAAATGGCCCGGTATCCAATATATAAACGGTCTGCCGCCAATACCTAAAACATCTATTTTTGTAATTACATAACATCATTATGAAAAAAATATTTGCCATTCTTATTGCCTTTCAATTATTTTTTATCTCCCTGCTGGCGCAAAATGCTGCGCTGCCACCGATAGATAAATCACCAATGGATATGAGCTATTATCCCAATAATTACCCTGTCTTAAAAATTCAGGATAAGATGTCGGAGCCATTGGTGGCAAGGGTAATCTACAGTCGTCCGATAAAAGCAGGCAGGCCAATCTTTGGCGGCTTAGTGAAGTATGGTGAAATATGGAGAATGGGAGCCAACGAAGCTACCGAAATAGAATTTTTTAAAGCCGTAAAATTTGGCGACAAAAAAATTGCTAAAGGCCGCTACACATTGTACGGAATTGTAAATGATGACAACTGGATAATTATTATTAATAAAAACACCGATACCTGGGGAACTTTTAAATATGATCAGAAAAAAGATGTAGCACGGATAACCGTTACACTGCAAAAAACAGATGCCCCCGTAGAATCACTTTCTATGTTATTTGAAAAAACAAATGCCGGATGTAATCTTATTATTGCCTGGGAAAATATAAAAGCAGCAGTGCCGTTTATCTTTTAAAAGTAATATTATATGAAAATAATAACGGCTGTCGGTTCGATTTTCCTTTTTACAATCTCTTTGCTTTCCTGCGAAGATGAAAAAAGCACTCCGGCCAAAAAAACGATAGCTACAAAGGATACCAATACAGCAAACCAACCTGAATCCACAGGCAACCCTTATTCGGCTATTGATCTTTCTCCGATGGATATGAGTTATTTTCCGGTTGATTATCCAAAAACAAAAATGGGGAATTCTGCTGCTGTTCCACCATTGGCAAGAGTTATATATAGCCGTCCGCATTTGCAGGGTCGTCATATTTTTCATGAAGTATTAAAGTATGGTGAACCGTGGAGAATGGGTGCCAATGAAGCTACTGAAATTGATCTGTTTACCGATGCCACGATACAAGGAAAAAAAATAAAACAGGGCCGATATGTTTTATACTGTATTCCCGCAACTGAAACCTGGACCATTGTACTAAACAGTAATATTGACAGCTGGGGATTAGAACCTGACCCGAAAAAAGATATAGCCCGGTTTGATGTGCCCGTAAAGTTAACTGGCAATTCTCTTGAATTTTTTACTA
>JBKJXQ010000195.1:0-16817 GCA_046716235.1 Chitinophagaceae bacterium | reverse complement strand
ACTGATGACTGATGCAGGTGTGGGTGGGGATCCCTCTTATTTTCTTCGGGTGGGGGTTGTAGGCGGCGGATGTTCCGGCCTTAGTTACAAACTTGATTTTGATAATGAGTCCAAACCAATGGATCAGGTGTTTGAAGACAATGGTATAAAAATAGTGACTGACCTGAAAAGTTTTTTATATCTCGTTAATACTACTTTAGATTTTTCTGATGGGTTAAATGGCAAAGGTTTTTATTTCAGCAATCCCAATGCGAGCCGAACCTGTGGTTGTGGCGAAAGTTTTGCTGTATAAAATATATGCCCCGAAAAAAATTATCCTTTCATGCTATGAAGGGATTTTTTATGCCCGAGCAGGCGATCAAAATCATTATATCGGTTATCAAAAAATATATTTTAAACTTTAAGATTCTCCAGTTCCTTGTGTCTTAACGCTTCTGCCTTTTATTACTTATTTTGCAGCACTATTTATGTGGTCAGTTTGTAAAAAAGAACTCCGCCAATTTTTCAGCAGCCTTACGGGCTATATTGCTATCATCGTTTTCCTGTTAGTCAACGGGCTGGCCTTGTTTGTTTTTGATGATAATATTTTTGATTTTGGATATGCCACCCTCGATCGGTTTTTTCAACTGGCGCCGTGGATATTATTATTGCTCATTCCTGCTATTACTATGCGGAGCTTTGCCGAGGAATTTAAAACAGGCACTTACGAAATATTACAAACCCGACCGCTTTCCCGCTGGCAAATAATCGGTGGTAAATATTTTGGCAGCCTGGTAGTTGTTTTTATTGCATTAGTTCCTACTGTTATTTATATATTTTCAATCCAGCAGCTTTCTTCTAATGAAGGGGTTGATATGGGAGCTACAACCGGTTCTTATATCGGGTTATTCTTTCTGGCTGCCGTATTTACAGCTATCAGCATTTGTTGCAGCAGCTGTACTAATAATGCAGTGGTGGCTTTCATCATTAGTTTGATAGGTTGTGCTTTATTGTATTATGGATTTAGTGCTATCAGCCATTTGCCGGCATTTACCAACGGTGCTGATTATTATATTGAAATGATTGGTATTGATTTTCATTATCGCAGTATCAGTCGCGGCCTTATTGATACCAGGAATATTATTTATTTCCTCAGTGTTATTTTTCTTTTTTTTACAATTACAAACCGGAACCTGCTAAAACATTAAGATGAAAAAAATGATCGATAAAATTTTTGCTTCAAGACTATGGTGGCTTCCGCTGCTGCTTGTTTTGTTTGGCATTAACTATCTCGGTTCAATTTTTCATGCCCGGCTCGACCTTACCAAAGAAAAAAGATACACCCTCAGCAATGCCACGAAAGAACTGCTTAATAAACTGGATGATAAGGTGCAGATAGAAGTTTTTTTGAAGGGAGAATTTCCATCAGGATTTAGAAAACTGGCCAATAGTACGACTGAGTTTTTACAATTACTCAAAGATCGGAATGGTTCAAAAATTCATTACCGGTTTATTTCACCCGAAGAGGACATGCGCGACAGCAGAGTTACTTATGGGGACTCTCTCGTAAGTTTGGGGGCAGTACCAATTAATCTTACTGTACAAAAAAAGGCTGGTGAGAGTAATAATATTATTTTCCCGGTTGCCCTGATGCATTATAAAGGTCAACAGGCTCTTGTTAATTTATATCCCGGGGCAAGTGGAAGAATTTCGCAGGAAGAAATAAATAGTGCTGAAGCATTAATGGAATACCAGTTTGCTAAAACACTGGACAAATTAACACAAACAAAAAAACCAGGTATAGCCTATTCAACCGGTAATGATGAACCTGTTGATAGCCGCCCTTATGATTTGGTGCAAACGCTGAAACAGGATTACCAGTTTGCAATGCTTAATCTGCAAACACAACCCCGGATACCCGATGATGTTGACCTTTTATTAATAGTGAAGCCCACGATACCATTTTCAGAATTTGAAAAATTGAAGATAGACCAGTTTGTAATGCGGGGGGGCAAGTTGCTTTGTTTTATTGATAACCTTATTGCAGAACAAGACAGTCTTTCATTTAAACCTGAAACAATTGCTTACGACAGAAACTTAAACCTTACTGATCTCTTTTTTAAATATGGTTTACGGATTAATCCCAGCCTGGTAATGGATTTACAGTGTGATATGATTCCATTAGTAGTAGGCGGTACACTGGACAAACCACAATTTGAATTTTTGCACTGGAATTATTTTCCCTTATTTTCTCCATCTCCCAATCAGCTGCTCAATAAAAACCTGGGTTATGTGTCAGGCCGTTTTGTAAACTCAATTGATACGATACAAGTAGCAGGTATAAAAAAAACAGTATTATTAGCATCATCTGGCAATTCAAGAGTTATCAGTACCCCGGCATTAATAAGCCTGAATGAAAATAAAAATGCACCAGAAGATGAGAAATTTAAACAAAATGGAATACCTGTTGCCATGTTATTGGAAGGAAAATTTACTTCATTGTATAAAAACAGGGCATCACAAAATCAGAAGGATAGCTTTGCCGCACAGGGAACAAAATTTAGAGGAGAGTCAGTAGCTAACAATAAAATAATTGTAGTAGCTGATGGTGACATGGCATTAAATGATATTATGCCAGATACTGGTCCCTTACCTATGGGGTGGAATAAATATACTTACCGGGAATACCAGCAGCAATCTGAATATGGAAAATTTTTTAATCCATCCGCCAACAGGGAGTTTATGCTCAATTGTGTAGAGTATCTGATTAATAACCCTGCTATCAGTGAAACAAGAGACAAAGACATTGTTCTTCGTTTGTTGGATTCTCAGAAAGTGAATGATCAAAAAACAACCTGGCAGTTTATAAATATTGCTTTGCCCGTTTTGTTGATTATAATATCCGGTCTGGTATATCAACAAATCAGAAAACGTAAATATGCGGATTAAATGAGTGCCTTGGTTTATGGTATCTTTACTCTTATATAAAATCTTTCGATGACATCTGATCAGATTACATATTTAGTATTTGGAATTGCTTTAGTGCTGGCTTTAATTTTTGATCTGGGTCTTCTCAGTAAGAAAGATAAAAAGATAACTCTCCGGCAGGCTTTGTACCAAACTTTCTTCTGGGTTGGCCTTGCTTTAGCTTTTTTTATTTTTATGTGGGTGCAGAACGGCCAAAATCTGGCGTTGGAATACCTTAGTGCTTACCTGATGGAATGGAGCCTGAGTATTGATAACATTTTTGTTTTTATTCTTATTTTCTCTGCCTTTGCAGTAAAAGAAAAACATTATGGCCGGGTTCTCCTTATTGGGATATTAATGGCTATATTATTCAGGATAATTTTTATTACTGTTGGTGTAACGCTTGTCGACAAGTTTTCCTGGATACTCTATATTTTTGGCGTTTTCCTGGTATATACCGGTTATAAAATGTTTACTGCAAGTGATGATGAAGAATTTAACCCACAAGAAAGTAAAATATACTTATGGATGAAAAAAATTCTTCCATTGGTACCCCATGATGGAGATGGCAAATATGTGGTAATGGAGAACGGTAAAAAATTTTATACCAGTTTATTTGTTGTAGTTATTATGCTGGCTGCAATCGATCTTGTCTTTGCGCTGGATTCTATTCCGGCGGTAATGGGTATTTCAAGAGATAAATTGGTGATTTATACTTCTAATATTTTTGCTGTGTTGGGTCTGCGTTCCCTTTTCTTTTTGTTGCGGGGGGCGGTAAGTAAATTTGATTATCTGCAGCAAGGTATTGCGATTGTACTGGTTTTCATTGGTGTTAAAATGCTTGCTGAACATTGGATCAATCAATGGATGGAAAAAAACATACAGGTTTTTTTATCGCTGGGAGTAATACTCGTTTGTATTTCCGGTTCTATTTTTTATTCCATTTTTATGCAAAAGAAAGGTGAGCCGGCTGATGTTACGGACGATAGCATATAATCTTTTCATTTGTTACTACTAAAGTGAATTATCAGGTAAGTCATATTGCAAATATTATAGGCACCAGTTCATCGGTTGTACATGACGCTGATATTGAACAGTTGCTACTGGATAGCCGCAGGGTTCATTCAGGGGCTACTTCATTATTTTTTGCATTAAAAGGACATCGGAGAGATGGACATCAGTTCATCGCCGATCTTTATAAAAAAGGTGTCAGAAGTTTTGTAGTCAGCCAAGCCGTTGATACAGCTGCCTGTCCTGAGGCTAATTTTATTTTTGTGCATGACACATTGATTGCATTACAACAATTGGCTGCTTACCACCGGCAACAGTTTACTATACCTGTAATCGGAATTACCGGTAGTAATGGTAAAACAATTGTAAAAGAATGGCTTTACCAATTACTCCACGAAGACTTTAATATTGTTCGCAGTCCTAAAAGTTATAATTCGCAAATAGGGGTGCCACTGAGTGTGTGGCAAATGAACGAACAAAATTCATTAGCCATATTTGAAGCAGGTATTTCGCAACCGGGAGACATGGAAAAGTTGCAAAAAATTATTCAACCAACTATCGGTGTACTAACAAATATTGGCGAAGCACATAGCGAAGGGTTTAAAAATAAAATACAGAAAACGGAAGAAAAGAAAATACTTTTCAAAAATGCAATTATTCCAGAGCCACTTACTATTATTAACATAGATAAGAAATCAGCAAGTACTATTATTTCGGCCTGTATTGATGGGCATGAAACCAATACAATTACCATTCAAATCCCTTTTACTGATGATGCGTCCGTTGAAAATGCAGTTACCTGCTGGCGGATATTGTTATTGCTGGGATTGCAGCAGGAAGTAATTCAACAAAGGATGAAACAACTGCAACCGGTAAATATGAGGCTGGAATTAAAAAAAGGAATTAATAACTGTGCTGTTATAAATGATAGTTACAGTGCTGATTTAAGTTCGCTGAATATCGCATTGAATTTTTTGGATAATCAGAGTGCTGGCACCAGGAAGACTGTTATACTTTCTGATTTTTTACAAAGTGGATTAGCCGATGAGAAATTATATAAACAAATAGCTACGGCATTACAAAACCATGCTGTCTATAAAATTATTGGTATTGGCGAAAAGATTTCAATATTTCTGTCGATACCACTTGGTGATTCCTCTGTATTGCAAGAGTATTTTCCGAACACAGAATCGTTTACACAGCATTATCGGTTTTCACAATTTAAGGATGAAACGATTTTAGTAAAGGGAGCCAGAATTTTCGAATTTGAAAAAATTGTTCAGCTGCTTGAACAAAAAGTACATCAGACAGTTCTTGAAATAAACCTGAATGCTCTTGCTCATAATCTGAAAGAATACCAGCAATTATTAAAGCCATCCACAAAAGTAATGGGTATGGTAAAAGCATTTGCTTATGGAAGTGGAGGTGCAGAAATAGCGGGTATTCTCCAGTATAATAAAGTAGATTATCTGGGCGTAGCGTATGCAGATGAAGGTGTAGAGTTGCGGAAAGCCGGTATTACACTTCCCATTATGGTGATGAACCCTGAAGTAAATGCTTTTGAAGCTGTTGTTGAAAATAATCTGCAACCTGAAATTTATTCGTTTGAATTATTAAATGCTTTCGATACATTTTTAAAAGCTGAAGCAATACAGCATTATCCGGTACATATTGAAATAGAAACAGGAATGAACCGGTTGGGTTTTTCTGTAAACGATATTGAAAAATTAACAACAGATTTATTAGCAACTTCTTCTTTTAAAATACAAACGGTTTTTTCTCATCTGGCCTGCAGTGAAGAAAAAGAACAGGATGATTTTACGCAGCGGCAGGCCCAAAGATTTATAGAGGCTTCAGAACTATTAAGTAAAAAAATAGGATATGATTTCATAAGGCATATTGCTAATTCTGCAGCTGCTATACAACATCCGCAATTACAGATGGATATGGTACGATTAGGTATTGGGCTTTATGGAGTTGACAGTGCAAATACTTACCGGTTGAACTTACAAACAGTGGCAACACTTAAATCAACTGTTGCACAGCTAAAGAATTTAAAAGTTGGAGAATCGGTTGGTTATAACAGGAAAGGAATACTGAACAGGGATTCTATAATTGCTACTATCCGTATTGGATATGCAGACGGTTATCCGAGGCGACTAGGAAATAATGTGGGAAAAATATGGATCAATGGAAAATTAGCACCTGTTACCGGAACGGTATGTATGGATATGGTAATGATCGATGTAACGGATATACCTGGAGTGAAGGAAGGTGATGAAGTAATCATCTTTGGAAATCAACTACCCGTACAGCAGGTTTCGCAGTGGGCTGGCACTATTCCTTACGAATTAATGACGGGGGTTTCTCAACGGGTAAAGAGAGTTTATTTTGAAGAATAATTTAATAACGCTGCAAATAAACTTAACCAGCCGTTAATTTATTTATCTATAGCTGTGATAGAAAGCAAACGGCGAAAGGCAAGCCGCTTCTTCTTATATTTGTCAAATTATGAAGACACTGAAAACCAGGCATGTCGCATTTTTAATTATTGTAATTATTATTATTGATCAGGCGTTAAAAATCTGGATCAAAACTAATCACCCTACCGGAGAAGTGCTGAGAGTAGGAGGGATGGATTGGTTCCGGCTGCATTTTATTGAAAACCCCGGTATGGCATGGGGATGGAAATTTGGGAATGAGACGGGTAAAATGGTACTCACCTTATTCCGTCTGGCAGCTGTGTTATTTGGTACCTGGTATCTTGGAAAAATTGTAAAGCAACATTACAAAAGAGGTTTTATTATTTGTGCTGCATTAATTTATGCCGGAGCACTGGGCAATTTAATTGACAGTATGTTCTACGGGATGATCTTTGATAAAGGCCTTCATTATGATGCTACCGTAAATGATTACCTCAGTTATTCTGGCGTTGCGCATTTTTCATCTCAAGGTTACTCATCATTCCTGCATGGAAGTGTGGTTGATATGTTGTATTTCCCTATGATAAAATCACATTTCCCTTCCTGGCTTCCTTTTGTAGGTGGCGATGAGTTTGAATTTTTCAGCCCCATTTTCAATATTGCTGATGCTTCTATTTCAACCGGCGTTATTACATTATTATTATTTCAAAAAAGATTTTTTAAGAAACATCAGGAACAGAATTTACCTGATACGATAGAAACCAGTACCGATGTAAGTGATAAAGTGCAGGTATCTTAATATCTCCAGAAAACCCCCAATGCGGGGGTTTTTTTGATTATGCTCAGGGGTTTATTAAAAATTTCCGGGAATATTTATTTGCGAATCAATCAGTACTTATTTGATTGTTTGCTTTCTTTAATATAGCGGGAAGCAGCAGCCCTGTCCGGATTTAAAGTTTCAATATATCTTTCACTTTTTGCTGCTACCAGTCTACCTGAAAGTATTGCTTTTAAATAGGGAGACTGACTTTGTGCAGAAGTGGAGGATGACTGCTGTTGAGAAAAAAAATAAAGCGATGGTTGTAAACTACTTTTCATAATTACGGATTTTAGGGTTTTAAAGAGTTCGGAAAATTGCTACTGTTAAGGTAAAAAAGAAATAAACCTGTTTGCAAATTTTCCTTACACAAAAATAGAAAAACCCGGGGTTTTTCTATTCTTAAGTGGTGGTTTTTACGATAAACTTTAGTTAATCCTACCTACCATATTGGCAGGATTAACCCAGGCATCAAACTCTTCCGCCGTTACATAGCCCAGTTTTACTGCCATAGCTTTCAAAGTAGATCCTTCTTTATGTGCTTTCTGTGCAATTTCAGCAGCTTTATAATAACCAATTTTTGTATTCAATGCTGTTACCAGCATAAGGCTATTGTCAACATGCTTTTTAATATTTGCTTCTATGGGTGCAAGACCAATAGCACATTTATCATTGAAAGAAACACAGCCATCACCAATCAACCTTGCGCTATGCAGGAAGTTATATATCATCACCGGTTTAAAAACATTTAATTCAAAATGCCCGTTGCTGCCGCCAATGCCAATCGTAACATCATTACCCATAACCTGCGCCGCAATCATAGTTAATGCTTCACATTGTGTTGGGTTTACTTTTCCAGGCATGATGGAGGAACCGGGTTCATTATCAGGAATAAATAATTCGCCGATCCCACTTCTTGGCCCCGATGAAAGCATCCGGATGTCGTTGGTAATTTTCATTAAACTAACAGCTACCATTTTTAAAGCACCATGAGCTTCCACTATCGCATCATGCGCCGCCAAAGCTTCAAATTTATTTTCAGCCGTTATAAAAGGAAGACCCGTAAGTGTGGCAATTTGCTTTGCTACATTTTTAGCATAGTTCGGCGGGGTATTGATGCCGGTTCCTACCGCAGTACCACCCAACGCTAATTCGCTTAAGTGTGGCAACGTATTTTTTATTGCTTTCAATCCATGATCTAATTGAGAAACATACCCGCTGAATTCTTGCCCAACTGTTAATGGTGTCGCATCCATAAAATGGGTGCGGCCAATCTTCACCACCTTCATATATTGCTTGCTCTTCTTCGCTAAAGTATCTCTTAGTTTTTTAATTCCCGGTATAGTAATTTCTACCAAAATTTTATACGCAGCAATATGCATTGCTGTCGGAAAGGTATCATTGGATGATTGTGATTTGTTCACATCATCATTAGGATGCAGCATTTTTTCTTTATCGGTAAGTTTACCCCCCTTTAATACATGACCACGGTTAGCCACCACCTCATTCACATTCATATTACTCTGTGTGCCGCTGCCGGTTTGCCACACCACCAATGGAAAAGAATCATTTAATTGCCCTTTTAAAATTTCATCACACACTTTACCAATTAAAACTGCTTTATTTTTTGGCAGCACACCAGCTTCCTGGTTGGTAATAGCAGCTGCTTTTTTCAGATAAGCAAAGGCTGCAATAATTTCTTTTGGCATTCTATTAATATCCTGCGCAATTTTAAAATTGTCGATGCTCCGCTGGGTTTGTGCGCCGTATAGTGCATCAGCAGGTACTTTTACTTCACCCATCGTGTCTTTTTCTATTCTGTATTCCATAATGATTTGCTATTTTTAAAAGTCCCGCAAAGGTAGGCCAAACAGGTAAACGGTTTTGTCATTTTGGATCAAACCCTGTTTGCAAGGCTCATTATCATTTAATTTTTAATTCCGCTGGCTGAAAGTAAATTGCCATCATTAAGAGTAGCTTATGAAGAAAATTTTCTTATTTATTTTTTTACTATTTACCGTTTTTGCCAACGGACAACGGCAAACACAAAACATTATCATAATAACAACCGATGGTTTTCGCTGGCAGGATGTTTTTAAAGGAATGGATTCTGCTATTGCTAATAACGGTAAGTATAACCAGGGTGATAGCAGCTATCTGTTTAAAAAATACTGGAGCGATGATGAAAAGGAAAGAAGAAAAAAGCTGATGCCTTTTCTTTGGAGTACGGTGGTTGACAAAGGGCAATTATTCGGTAACAGAACAGCAGGTAGCAAAGTAGATAATGCCAATCCATACTGGTTCAGCTATCCTGGCTATAGTGAAATTATGACGGGTTATGCCGATACAGCTATTAACAGTAATAGTTACGAAGCGAATCCAAACGTAACAGTGTTGGAGTTTTTAAATAAGCAACCAAACCTAAAAGGTAAAGTAGCAGCATTTGGCGCATGGGATGCTTTTGACAGAATATTAAATGAAAAAAGAAGTGGTATTCCTGTCATCAGTGCGTTTGATACGGTAGCTGGAAAAAATAGCAGCCCCCAACAAAAGCTGGTCAATAAAATGCTGTTGGATTCATACCGGCCATGGCATGAAGAAGAATGTCTTGATGTATTTACTCACTATGCAGCTTTTGAATATTTGCAATCTAAAAAACCAAGAGTGCTTTACATAGCTTATGGCGAAACAGATGAATGGGCACATAGCGGTCAGTACCGGTCTTACCTGGATGCAGGCCACCAGGTAGATGCATGGATAAAAAAAATCTGGAATTTTGTACAAAGCGACCCACAGTATAAAAATAAAACCACCTTACTGATAACTACCGATCATGGACGGGGAGGTATTAATAAAGACGAATGGACAAGCCATAATAATAAAATTCAGGATGCACATGAAATATGGCTGGCAGCGATAGGGCCCGATTCACCATCAAGAGGGGAATTAAAAGATGATATACAATTATACCAGCAGCAGTTGGCACAAACAATAGCAAAGTTGATGGGATATACTTACCAGGCCAGGCATCCTGTTGCCAATGAAATATTGTATCTTTTTAAAATGAAAAAATGAAAAAATGTTTAGTAGCAATTTTAATTTTAGCAGCAGGTAATATCAATGCACAAAAAATTCAGTTATCTCCATTACCAACAAAGCAGCAGCTGGCTTGGCAGGAAACAGAATTTTATCTATTTGTACATTTCGGGCCCAATACATTTACCAATAAAGAATGGGGACATGGCGATGAGCCAGCAGCTGTTTTTAACCCAACTGCATTGGATTGCAGGCAATGGTGCCGGGTGGCAAAAGCATCCGGTGCAAAAGGAATTATCATCACTGCCAAACATCATGATGGATTTTGCCTGTGGCCCAGTAAATTTTCAAAACATACCGTTCGGGAAAGTAAATGGAAAAACGGGCAAGGTGATGTGTTGAAAGAATTATCAAAAGCATGCCGGGAAGCTGGTTTGAAATTCGGAGTTTATATTTCCCCCTGGGATAGAAATCATCCGGACTATGGTACAGAAAAATACAATGATGTATTTGTGGGAATGATGAAAGAAATTTTCCAAAACTATGGACCTATATGGGAGCTTTGGTGGGATGGTGCTAATGGAGAAGGGCCTAATGGAAAAAAACAGGTGTATGATTGGAGACGATTTGAAAATACAGTACGGCAACTTTCGCCCAAAACAGTGGTGTTTAGTGATATTGGTCCCGACATCCGCTGGGTAGGAAATGAAAATGGTATAGCCGGTGACCCTAATTGGAATTTTTTAGATACCGCCGGTTTTAAAAGAGGCGCAGGATCTCCATCAATGGATACGCTTAATCATGGTAATTATAATGGCAAGCAATGGATACCGGCCGAATGCGATGTTAGTATAAGGCCCGGTTGGTTTTATCATGCCAACGAAAATGATAAAGTAAAAACGCCAAATCAATTATTTGAATTGTATTTAAAATCCGTAGGCAGGGGGGCAAATCTTTTATTAAATGTACCACCGGATGAGAGGGGTTTGATAAATGAACATGATTCAGCAGCGTTGGCAGGATTTAGAAAACTTAAAAAGGAAAGTTTTGGTAATAACTTGCTGAAAGAGGCAGACACTTATTATGAGTTTAGTCAAAAAGATTTTTTACAAAAATCATTAGTCATCAGAAGCGTTGATGCCGGACCATCTACCTATGGCATCAACCTCCAGAATTTTATTGTACAGCTGAAGCAGCCACAAAAAATAAATTGTATTGTATTAAGAGAAGCTATACACCTGGGGCAAACTGTCCGCAGGTTCAGTATTGTTCTGTACAAAGAAAATAAAGTCCCGGTTGGTGAGATACAAGGAACCAGTGTTGGTCGGAAACGGATACTTACTTTTCCGGCAGTTACTATCACCTCATTCAGGGTGTACCTGGAAGATGCAAAAGGCAATGATAACATAAGTGGTATTGCTGCTTATTTGATTGATGAAAATTTGATAGAGCATTGATTATGGCCGGAATATTGTAACCTTTTTTTTGTTTAAAATGAGTGGTAATAAAAAAATACAAGAGATTAAAACGCTGAGTAGTTTATTGTTTATAGCAATATTTATCATAGCCTGTTCAGAAATAAAAGAACCGCCATCACCCTTAACACAGCCGGAAACAGTGAAGGCTGCAACCCCTGAAGATGAACCTGACACCATACAACCTAAACCAGTATTCATACCTTCCGGAAAGATTGAAACAGGAACAGTAACTCCTGCTGAAGTTGTGCATTTTGCCAAAACATTAATTGGAATACCGTACCTCTATGCTTCTACTGATCCTGCAAATGGATTTGACTGCTCCGGCTTTGTTACTTATGTGTTTAATCATTTTAATATTGGTGTACCCCGTTCTTCGGTTGATTTTACCAATATGGGAAAAGAAATTGAATACTTTTATGCAAAACCCGGCGACCTTATTTTATTTACCGGAACCGATAGTACTATACGGGTGGTAGGCCACATGGGTATTATAGAAAGTAATGAGAATAACAGATTACAGTTTATTCATTCTACTTCAGGTAAAGCAAAAGGTGTGGTAATAACTCCGTTTGAAAATTATTATAAAAGCAGGTTTGTAAAAGTGATCCGGATTTTTCCGGATGATTATTTTGAATGATTATTATTTACCTGTAAAAATTGCTTTTCTTTTTTCCAGAAAAGCCGAAACTCCTTCTTTCATATCTTCAGTTGCAAACGAATTTCCAAACGCTGAAATCTCTACTGCATAACCATCTTTTGTTTCATCAAACACGGCATTAGCAGCATGGATGCAAGAAGCTATTGCCAGTGGTGCTTTAGAATTAATAACAGAAAGAATTTTTATTGTATGTTCCATTAGTGTTTCCGGTGTAGTAACATAATTTACTAAACCCAGTTGTCTGGCTTCATTGGCATCTATCATTGCTGCACTCATCAGTAGTTCCATAGCCTTGCCTTTTCCTACCAATTGAACGAGTCGTTGTGTTCCACCATAGCCCGGTATCAAACCAAGATTTACTTCCGGCTGCCCAAACTTTGCGTTTTCACTGGCAATACGAAAATGACAACTCATCGCCAGTTCGCATCCACCGCCGAGAGCAAAACCATTTACGGCTGCTACGATTGGCTTGTGTGAGTTTTCAATTCTTGCAAAAGTATCCTGTCCTCTTTTGGCCATTGCCATTGCTTCTTCTTTATTCAATCCGCCAAACTCTGAAATATCTGCCCCGGCGACAAATGCTTTAGGGCCAGCACCGGTAATGATAACCGATTTTATTTCAGCATTATTTTTTACTTCATCCAACGCTTCGTTCAATTCATCAAACACTGTTTTGTTTAATGCATTGAGCTTATCAGGGCGGTTGATGGTAATAGTCAAGATATTATTATCTAAGGTTGTAAGTAATGTTTGATAACTCATGGTTGAATTTTTGTAAAACGAAGATAGGATATCAATTTTACGGATTGCCGAACCTGCTTGTTATGCTATCATATTTTCAAAAAAGTATACCTGGCTGAAGAAAGATTTCTTTTCGTTCCTATATGATGAAAGAACGTCTGGATACTTGCCCATTATATCTTTAACATAAGTGTTCATAACTATTGCTCGTTATAACGGATCCATCTTCCACAGCGGATATTTTATTTTACAGGCAAGAGGGTTGCAAAATATGCCAGATAAAAGCGGTAAAGGGGTTTTATAAAAATATCCTGAGATACTCAAAAAATTTAGTATTTTAAAGTTGCCTTCACAATATTACCCGATGTGGTATTAGGGCTGATAGTAATTAAAGTATTTGGAAAAGTAAATTATCTCAAGGATTTTATGATAACAGATCGGTTTCATAAAAAGATTATATTCTCCATTATATTTTTGTTTGAATGTTATACTGGTTTTTCTCAATCACCCTTACCCGGATTGCAAGAAGCTTATAGTAAAACATATTCAAGTAAAGAAAAAGCAGATATCTCCTATACCATTTCAACCTGGTACTCAGACAGATTAAAGATTGATTCGGGACTTTTTTATGCAAAAAAAATAAAAGAACTCAGCTTGCCAGCCAGTTATGAAACCGGTATAGGCAAATATCATTTAGCTATGGCGCTAGCTTTATACTATGCTTCCAGAAGAGATGAAGCTCAGGAAAATACATTAAGAGCTATTGAAATTTTTAACCGTCAAAAAGAAATATTTTTTCTTGGCCGGGCATATTGGCAATTGGCAACTATTCAGTATGTGGCCAATAACTTCATTATTTCAAGAAAAAATTATTGGTCTGCTATTAATTACTCTGTTGCAAGTGAAGATCAGGGGGGGGCCTTCAGGAGCTATTTCTGGCTGGCCCGGTTATACGAAAAAACATCTGAAATAGACAGTGCAGCATTTTATTATATAAAAGCAGTGGCAAAGGCAGAAAAATTAAAGGATGCTAACAGGATATTCGAGTCTGCAGTCAATTTAGGTAGTGCTTTTTTGAGATTAGGAGAATATGCTAAAGCAGCCAAATATCTGGAATACGGGCTAAACAACCGTCAACCCATGAGTAACAAAGTGGGCATAAGAAATTATTTGAGAGACTATGCCACCACTTTGATTTTACTGCACGAATTTAAGCTTGCCGATTCTGCAATTAATGAATTTAAATTGATGAATGAGAAAATTAATGATGACTGGGGTAGAGTTAGTTTTAATAAATTAAAAGGAGTACTCGAATTTGAAAAGAATAATTATAGAAATGCGCTGACTTATCTGAAAGAAGCATATAAGGAAAGACAAGCGATAAAACCGATTAATGAAATAAAAGAGATCGTATTCCTGGTTGGAAAGGCAGAATATGAAACACAGCAATATGATAGCGCCATCATTCATCTTCGATTGGCAGCAAACCTGTCTCATGAGGTACAATATTTAATTGATGAAATGGGGGCTAACTTATTGCTTTCAAGAGCGTTTGACAAAATGAACAAGCCTGATTCAGCTTTATTTTATTTCAGAAATTATTCTTTACTTAAAGACTCCGTTTTATCTGCTCAGAAACAAAAAAATATAATAGAAGTTACCACCCGTTATGAAACAGGCAAAAAGGAGCAGGAAATAATAATTCTTCAAAAAGAAAGTGAAGCCAATAATTACCTGTTACAGTTAAATACCCAACAATTACAAAAGCAGGAATTAGAATCTCAACAAAAATCAAATCAATTAATACTCGTTTCAAAACAAAATGAAATAAATAAATTAGATGCTATCCAAATGACCCTTAGCCTGGATAATGAAAAAAAGGATAACGAAAAGAATCAGGCAAAATTGAATTCGCTTGAAAAAGAATCAGCTTTACAAACCGCAATTGCCCGCAACCAGAAACAGCGAACAAATTTTGCTTATGGTCTTATTGCTTCCATCCTTAATTTTTCCGGGTATGGATATTACAGGTACAGGCAGAATAAAAAATTAAGCAGCCAACTGTCCCATTCGCTTGCTGAATTAAAACAGGCGCAGACTCAATTAATAAAATCTGAAAAAGAAAAAGAATCAGAAAATATCCGGGTTCGTATCAGCCGTGATATCCATGATGAAGTAGGCGCCACGCTCAGCGGCGTAGCATTGTTCAGTGAAATTGCAAAACAGAGAATGCAAGAGCATAATGAAGTGGATGCGAAAATTTACCTTGATCATATTTCAACTAATTCAAAAGATATGGTGGAAAAAATGGGAGACATTGTGTGGACCATTAACCCTGAGAATGACAGCATGGAGCGAATTGTTGCAAGGCTTAAAGCATATACTGTTAATTTATGCGGCGGTAAAGGTATCCAGGTACATTTTCAGGTGGACGATGGCATTAAAAATTTTTTCCCCGGTATGCCAGAGCGTAAAAATATTTACCTGTTCTGTAAAGAAGCCATCAATAATGCTGTCAAGTATTCTAATGGTTCAAATATCTTCTTTTCAATATTGAAAAACAGTAATAGGGTTGAACTGGAAATAAAAGATGACGGAAAAGGATTTGACATAGATACAATAGTGAAGGGCAATGGGCTTATTAATATGCAGGCAAGGGCAACCGAACTAAATACAGCTTTTAATGTACAATCAAAACCGGGTATGGGTACTTGCATAAAGCTGCATATTAACTTTCACCCAAACGGGGGACATAAGGAAATGGTTTAATAATTTCATTTTATAAAAAAAGCAATGATAATTTCCGTTGCAATATTTGAGGACAACAAACTGATGCGGAATGGATATGAAGCTATCTGCAATGGCACCCCTGGACTTGCCTGTTGCGGTGCGTTTGCCGATGCTAACGATATTGACTACAAAGTAAAAAGAACAGAACCAGAGGTAGTGCTGATGGATATTGAAATGCCTGGAAACGATGGAATAACTGCAACACGTTATATTGTAAAGAACCATCCAGAAATAAAAATCCTGATACAAACTGTATTTGACGATGATGATAAAATTTTTGCTGCTATCTGTGCCGGTGCCTCGGGTTATATTCTAAAATCCACTACACCTGCAAGATTGGTGGAAGCTATTCATGAAGTATACCAGGGTGGTTCGCCAATGACCCCCTCCATTGCCAGCCGTGTATTAAAACTATTTCAGCAATATGCGCCGGCTTTCCCGGATCATAATGAAAAATACATACTCAGCATAAGAGAAAAAGAAATTCTCAGCCTGATGGTGGAAGGCCTCAATCTTCATTTAATAGCCGAAAAGTGTTTTATTAGTTATGAAACAGTTCGTACCCATGTAAAACGAATCTATAAAAAGTTACATGTCGCCTCAGCTTCCGAGGCAGTAGTAAAAGCACTTCGGGAACGATTAGTATAGATTCTTCCTGTTTAACATTAAAAGATTCACCCAACGGGGGTATTGAAAGCATTCGCAGCCTTTTTCAATTTTACATTACACTTGTTGAAACATAAGGTTTTATCTTTTCCATGAAAGACCCCGTGTGTGTATATACAAGTAATTGATAATTAAAAACCATTGTTTACTATAAACTGTTTTTATGAAAAAGATTTTTACCATTAAACTATTAGCTCTTCTTATTTTTCTCATTTCAGGTTTTTTAAAATCTTCCGCACAAATAAATGCTT